>JBLHKE010000334.1:0-8199 GCA_047619485.1 Verrucomicrobiales bacterium
CGTTGCTAAAGCGCCCACTATCACCAGATAGCTTAGCGTTTATCGCCTCGCCAGCGGGAATTTTCTCTGCGCCCCATTTCCACAGCAGGTTTCCGGAGGTGCCCCTATGACATTTCTCTGACAGGCAGGAAAAGGTGGCAGCCATGAGTGCCGACGCTACTTAATGAAAGATGGTGATCCTTAAGTGCCATTCAAGTCAGTCCCTTCGGGTCAGTCAGCAACTATTGAACATCACCCGTAGGATAATGGGGGAGGGGACTGTGGTGCCGAAGGTTGTAAATTGTTGATTTATAATGTCTTGAGGTGTGATCCGAAAAGCAGCCGGATCTCCCAGCGGTGCACTCTCCAACAGGCTGCGCGCCCGCGATTCCTGCGGTATTCGTATTTCCGGACACTACGGGGTGCTGCGTCCGTCCATGATCCGCTGGGCTTCGCGCTGGTGAGTCTGAGCCTCCTGTTCGCGACCCAATGCTTTCAGGACGGTGCCGAGGTTGTGGTGGGCCTCGGCGAGCTTGGGCTTAGTCAGCAAGGCCGCTTGGTAGTGTGCCACGGCCTCTTCCGCGTTCCCGAGGATGGCGAGGGCATTGCCCCAACTTAGATGCGCCTCGGCCCAGTCCGGCTTGATCCGCAAGGCCTCCTGGAAGTGTGCTACCGACTCCGCCGCGCGGCCCAATGCCTTTAGAGCGTTGCCCCAGTTGTTGTGAGCCTCGGCGAGGTCAGGGTTGATCAGCAAAGCTGCTTGATAGTGAACGATCGCTTCTGCCGCGCGTCCTTGCCCAGCTTGCGCGTTGCCTAGGTTGTAGTGCGCCTCGGCGTTTTCCGGACTGATTTTCAACGACGCTTCGTAGTGGGCGATCTCATCGCGAACCATTCCAAGCCGCCGCAGTTCCTGGGCCATTTTGAATAGTTTGTGCGACTGCTCGGTGCGGAACGATCGGCTTAGGATCTCGCTTTCCAGGAGCAGACCCGGCAACAGGGCCGCGCGGGCTTGTCGCTCAGGAGGGCGGGCTGCGGTGTGCTGCACGTCGGCGAGCAACTGATCGACCGAGAGCGTCCCCTTGTAGATCACGTGCACCCGACCGTCCGGGTCGAGGAGGAAACTCGATGGCAAAGGGAGCGGCCGCTGCAAGGGGATGATCTGATCGTGAAACATCTGTAGCAGGTTCATCAGCTGCGGCGACGCGAATCCGGCCGGGAAACGGATCGGCAAACTCGCGGCCAAGGCGCTCGCCGCGGGCATGCTGGCGGGGTTGTCGATGAGCTGGTCCACGCTGAGCGCAACGATCTCGACCCCGGCGGCGCGGATCTCTGCCTCCCGCTCGCCAAACTCCTTCAACTCTGTCAGGCAGGGACGGCACGAAGCTGACCAGAGATTGATCAATACGTGTTGGCCCCGTCCGAGCGGCAAAGCTTGCTGGCTGCCATCAAGGCCTAGGTAGTCCATCCTCGGCAGCGTGAACAGTGTCACCAGTGGAATGCGAGCAGTCGCGCTCTCCGGGGGAATCTCCAAGTTTGATGGTCGGATTGCTAGTTCGTTTCTGGACCGATCTGATTCGACCGCCTTGCCGCTACCCTGGACTAGCCGGTATCGGCGATTGGTCTGTAGACCGGTGAAGTTCTCCGCAGCGCCTCCGGGCCAGTGGACAACGACCCGTTCGATTTCGTCGGCCGCGCCCAGTCCGAAGTGGAGCCATTTGCTCGATTGGGCAAGAAATCCCTCACCGGCGCGCAGGGTCTTGATGGCGTGATGTTCCGGTCGCGGAGTCCCGTCTGGTGGTGGTCGAGCTTCAAGTTTTGGATTCAGGGTGATCACTTCCACCCTAGCTCCGACCGCATCTTGATTGGTCGTCTTGTCGCTACCCACCAATCGCAGGGCCAAGAAGTGGTTGCTGCTTTTGCTATCGTTGCGCATCAGTCGCAGTCGCGGGGCATTGCGATTCGAGATCCACAGATCCAAGTCGCCATCGTGATCCCAATCGACCTCGACGATCGCCCGGCCATCATCCTCGAAGTCGAGTCCGCTGGCGGCGGAGATGTTGGCGAATCGTGCGGAGTCGGGATTGGCCAGCGTGTTCAAGAAACAACAATTCCGCTCGTGGCCGCTGAAGGCGCGTCCCTGCCGCATCATCGCATTGAATTGCTGTTTTCTGCGACCGAACGAACCCGGATCCTGAGGATCGTGGTCTTTGACTATTGATTGCGACACGACCTGCCGCCAGTAGAAGCTTCACAAATCGCCGGGGTCATCAGTCGTGACATACCCGTTGGCAACCACCAGATCGTCCCACCCGTCGTTGTTGATATCGATGAACTTGGAACCCCATGCCCAGCGACCCATGGTGACTGCGGCTGCCTCGCTGGTGTCAGCAAAGGTGCCGTCGCCACGATTTTTCAGCAGCGTGTTGCCACGTGCGAAGCGTTGTAGCCGTTCCCTCACGTCGGCCGGCGAGCCGGCGGTGAACTGATCCTGCAAGGTGATGCGATTGCCGGCCGCTGAGAACATGTTGCTCACGTAGGCATCCATCTGCCCGTCGCGGTCATAGTCGGCCCAAGTGACAGACATTCCGGAGGCGCTGTCCTCCGCCCCGGCAGCGGCCGCGATGTCGACGAATCGTCTCGCCCCATCCTCGCCCTCGTCATTTCGATACAGGCAGTTACGACCGTAATCGTTCGCGACATACAGATCCTGATCGCCATCGTTGTCGAAATCTTCCCACGCCCCGGCGAAGCTCCAGCGGCGATTGTTGACGTCGAGCCCGGATTCCTCCGTCACATCGACGAATCGCCAAGCGCCAGCCGCATCGATCTGATTGCGGAACAGGCGGTTTGCGCCGCCGTTGTTAGCGTCGTGGTAGACGAAGCCGCCGGTTGCCGCGGTCACGCCGCCGAGCGCTGAGTCCCCGGTCATCGCCCCTTGATCGTAGACGCACACATAGAGGTCGAGGCGTCCGTCGCTATCGTAGTCGACCGCCGACAGTGACATCGTGTCGCTGTCGACCTCGAGGAACATCGGGGAAGCGAATTTGCCGGTGCCGTCATTCGCCGCTAGCACGAGAGCGCCGAAAATCGCCACCACCAAGTCTTGATCGCCGTCGTTGTCCAGGTCGACAAGCAGCGCGCTGCGCGAGTCCTGCAGCCAGTCGACGCCTGCCGCAGCGGAGGCGTCGCGCATCGTGCCGTCGCGATTCTGGATGAACAGCCGGTTCGGAAGACCCGATTCCTGACACAGGTACAAATCGTCGAGTCCGTCCCCGTCGACATCTCCGGCGGCCAGGCCTGAGTGGCCAAAAGTCATCCGCTTGTCCTGGCTGCGGCCAAGCCAGTAGTTCAGGCCGTGACAGATCTGTGCCCGGTAAGCGTCGTTGGCGGAGAGTGCCGATTCTGTGCAGTCGGAAAACAGAGTGCCTCTGGGCGACTTCGCCCCGACCTGCTCAAACTGCTCCACCTCGATCCAGTGCAAGCGCGGCGGCTCGCCTGCAGCGCCCTCGGTCCAGCGGGTGGACCAGGTGGCATTCTGTTCGACGATGCCTCGGGCTACCCGACCGGAAATCGAAAAATGCTGACGCGTGGTGACCGAGTCGGCCGAGCGGTGTACTTCGAACAGCTTGAACTTGCAGTGCAGGTTCTCGGCATCCAGGAACGGTGCTCGCAGAGTTGCCAGCGCAGTGGCTAGCCCGCCCGCCCCCCGGTGCTCTGGGGGCGGCGGTGCTCCCGGTTGTGTCGCATCAGCGGGCGCGCGCTCGACACTTATCGCCTCGTCGAGAAAAACCGTCGCCCGATCGTCTGGCAGTAGCGGCTGGCAGGTGAAAGCGGCCGTCACTAGTGGCAACAGGCGCGACGTATCGATCTCGGCGGGATCGGTCAGCAACTCGGCCAATGATTCGAGTTGCGTGGAGGCGGCGCGGCTGAAGACTTCGGTGTCCCACCCATCGCTCGCTGGATCGTCGATGTCGTCCCAGCTGGTTACTTTCATCGGCACGCTGGCCGAGTCTGTCATGGGGTGCGCAGTTTCTTCTGTATCTGAGACGTGCTGTTGGGAATGGTCGGTCATCCCCGCTTGGCGCCCCCAGATTGCCACGGCAATGCCAACGGCAAGCAGCCCGAACCCGATTGCCATTCTCTTGCTGCTGAGCCAGCCATTCTCCCGCGGAAGCTTAGCATCTGGCTCTTCCTGCTTGTTAGAACAATCGCGATGTGACATGGCGCGAGTTCAAGGAGCGGGCGGAACCAGGAAGGAAAGAGGGGGGGAGGGGAAAGGGTGATTTAGGCCGGTGGGGGAACCACTCGGCTATGGGATCGTTTCTCCGGTCACAGCAGCCGAATGCGGTAGAATAATCTCGGCGGCACCACCCCATCAATCATGGTTGTGGTGAGGAGGTCGGTGGTCATCCCGCCGCTTGCGATGCTGTCGTCGATCTCGAACCACTCCAACTGATCCAGAGAATAGTCGGCCGCGTAGGTGGCATTGGGGATGGAGTTAAAGGTGATAGTCACCTCGTCACCGGCAGGGTTGAGAGCAAACGCCACGATTTCAAACGGTGCGAGAGGAGTGCTCGAACCGACCCAGACTTCCACGTTCCTAATCTCGTAGGTCGCGGTGCCCGGGCCGAAGGTCCAGTCTGGGGAGTTTCCGTTTGGCCCGTTCGCCGGCTGGTCGCCAATTCCGCTGCCGCCGTTGCGTGTGACCCCGAACACGGTGGTGCCGACGCCATCTGTGAAATCCGGAGCGGTGCCAGCTAGATGGAAGACTTGGAAAGAGCCATGGCCGAATGCGGTGGTGCCAGTGTTGCTATCCTTCCAGTCGAACAAGCCGTTATCCGAATTGAACTGGCCTGCGCCGTCGTCGTCGTAGTTGCTGGCCCAGAACTCGATGATCCCGTTTTCTCCTGTGACTCCATTGAGATCCACAAGGTTTGGGTGGTTCGATTCGATGTTGAGGTTGGTGACCAGCGTGCCCAGCTCGACGATGTTACTGTTCGACTTGGGGACGCCGACGAGCAGCGGGTCTGAATTGAAGGTGTCCATCGACGCCCACGCCCACTGCGGATCTGCGGCGGTTCCAAGCTCCACGAAGTAGGCCACGCGCGGGAAAGAGCCGGTCGGGTGATCGGCCGAATTATCGACGGTGTAGGGATCCTCGAAGTCGAACTGGTCATTGTTAACCGCATACAGCAGCTGCATGCCTGCGAGTTCGGTTGCCGAGACTCGGCCAACGGCTGCTGAGATCGGTGGCGCTGGCTGGGCGGTGAACTCCGTCATCGACTCGGCGACGACGGTGTTAGGGGTCGGTGTTGCCTGATCTTGGACACCGTTGACTGTCAGCGTGTAGGTCAGCTCAGGTGATTGCTCACTGGTGGTGAGGGTCACGGTGCGCTGGTTGGCGGAGAGCACGGCGGATAGCACGGTCAGCCCCCCGCTGAGCGTGTAGTTGGAGGGATCCTGTGCGGAGGCCGGGTCGAGCGGGCGGTTGAACGCGACAACGATCCGATTGCTCGCTTGGCCCTCGGTAGTGGCCGCCACTAGCGCGACCGGTGGCGGTTCGACTTCCTCACCGACACCGACCCAGATTTCGACGTTCCTGATTTCGTAGGTCCCAGTCCCTGGGCCGAAGGTCCAATCCGGAGAGTTGCCATTCGGTCCGTTCGCCGGTTGGTCGCCGATGCCGCTGCCGCCGTTGGCGGTGATCCCGAAGACGGTGTTTGCGTCGGTTCTCGTGGCGTCGGTGAAGGCGAAGACCTGGAACGAGCCGAAGCCGCTGTTGGTGCTGCGCTCCCCACCGTCTTTCCAGTCGTAGAAGACGTCGTCCGAGCCGAACTGTCCGACCCCGTCCGGGTTGTGGTTGCTGGCCCAGAACTCGATGATGCCGTCTTTGCCTGCGCCGACGACAGCGGCGAGATTGGGGTGATTTGATTGGACATGCAGGTTGTCGACCAAGGTGCCTTGCTCGACGATGTTGGTGTTTGCCTGTGGGACGCCGATGAGGAGCGGGTCGGGATTGAAAGTGTCCATCGAAGCCCACACCCATTGCGTGTTTCCTGCGGATCCAAGTTCCACAAAGTAAGCCACGCGCGGGAATGAACCGCTCGGGTGGGAGGCGGAGTTGTCGATCGCGTAGGGGTCATTGAAGTCGAACTGGTCATCATTGAACGCATACAATAACTGCATTCCGGCAAGTTCGGCCGCGGAGACGCGGCCAATGGCTGCTGGCGGCGGCGGGGTGGTGAAATCCGTCATCGAGCCGGCTGCGATGGTGTTCGGGGTCGGCGTCGCCAAGTCTTGGACACCATTGACCGTCAGGGTGTAGGTCACATCGGGCGACTGCTCGCTGGTGGTCAGGGTGACGGCCTGCTGGTTGGCGGAGAGCACCGCAGAGAGGACGCTCAGCCCCCCACTGAGAGTGTAGTTGGAGGGGGTCTCTGCGGAGGCTAGGTCGAGTGGCCGGTTGAACGTGACGATCACCTCATTGCTCGACCCACCTTGGTCGGCAAACACCAGCGCGACCGGTGGCAGCTCGCCCCCAGAGTTGCCGACCCAGACCTCTACGTTTCTGATCTCGTAGGTATTGGCATTCGGGCCGAAAGTCCAGTCCGGGGAGTTTCCGTTTGGCCCGTTCGCCGGCTGGTCGCCGATGCCGCTGCCGCCGTTGCGGGTGACCCCGAACACGGTGGTGCCGGCGCCATCGGTGAAATCCGGAGCGGTGCCAGCTAGATGGAAAACTTGGAAAGAGCCATGGCCAAAGTTTGTGGTGCCATCGTTGCTATCCTTCCAGTCGAACAAGCCGTTATCCGAATTGTACTGACCTGCGCCGTTATTGTTGTAGTTGCTGGCCCAAAACTCGATGATCCCGTTTTGTTCTGTCACGCCATTGAGGTCCACAAGGTTTGGGTGGTTCGATTCGATGTTGAGGTTGGTGACCAGCGTGCCCTGTTCGACGATGTTACTGTTCGACTTGGGAACACCGACGAGCAGCGGGTCGGGATTGAAGGTGTCCATCGATACCCACGCCCACTGCGTGTCCCCGGCGGATCCAAGTTCCACGAAGTAAGCCACGCGTGGGAAAGAGCCGATCGGGTGGGCGGCCGAGTTGTCGATGGTGTAGGGATCCTCAAAGTCGAACTGGTCATGGTCAACCGCATACAACAGCTGCATCCCGCCTAGTTCGGTCGCCGAGACTCGGCCAACCGCACCGGGCGGCGGTGGCAGTGGCGCGGTGGTGAACTGCACCATCGAGTCGGCCGCGATGGTGTTGGGAGTCGGTGTCACCTGATCTTGGACACTGTTGACGGTCAAGGTGTAGGTCTCGCCGGGCGTCTGTGCATCGGTGGCCAGCGTCACGACGCGCGGGTTGGCGGAGAGCACGCTGGAGAGGACGCTGAGGCCACCGCTGAGTGCGTAGTTGGAGGTGGTTTCCGCTGTCGTCTGATCGAGAGGCCGGTTGAATCTGACGACCACTTGATCGCGCGATTGACTCGATGCAGAAACGATCGACGGCGGCACGCTGTCGTCTAGGTCGATGATGGCCTCGATGGCTCCCAGCCACGCCCCAGCCATTTTGCCGTAGCCAGTCTGGTTGGGGTGGAGGTTGTCGGGCATGTCGGAGAGCGGCACTGCGGCGCGCATGTCGAGGAATGAGACGAGGTTGCCCGCGGCGATCTGATCGTCGACCACACCCTCTACGAAGGGGTTGAACTGAGTTTGGATATTGGTGTTCGCCTGCCCGCTGCGCTCCATCAGGTTGGTGACGATGACGTGGGCGCCAGGGCGCAGATCAGCCATCTTGGTGATCAACGCATCGAGGCGGTTGATCGCGTTGACGGTATCGACGCCACCGCCGAAGTCGTTCGTCCCAATGTGCAGCAAGATGATGTCCGGATCGTCGATGGCGGCAAACCAGCCCGCGATGTTGGCGTCGATCTGGCTGATCGTCCAACCACCGTGACCCTCGTGGTCCATGTCGGCCATCAGCGCACTGTTGCCAGTGGACGTGCCGACGTAGTCGATGCTGTGGCCGGCGTCGACGAGCAAATCATAGAGCGGTCCACGGTAGCCGCCGAGCCCGCCGGTGCCGCCGGAGCCGAAGGTGATCGAATCGCCCACCGGCAGGATGCGAACCGTTTGAGAGTGAACTGAGCTGCAGAGCGAGATGAGGGCGAGGGACGCGGCGGCAAGAAGTTTGATTTTCATCGAGGGGGGGGGGGT
>JBLHKE010000335.1:0-8191 GCA_047619485.1 Verrucomicrobiales bacterium
GCTGGTTCCAACCGGTCAGCGTGCCGTTGTGCTTCCCATCGATGTAGAGCTTGGCGGTCGCCTTCTTGCTGCCGCTGTTGAATCCTCCCCAGGTGAAAACAATGTGCGTCCACTTGTCCTCGCTGAATCCCGGCTTCTTTGCGGTCAGCAGCGGGCGTTCTGATTCTGGAACATCGGCCTTCTCCGGGTTCCACACGTTGAGATCAGCATAGGCTCCGAGCCGGAAGTCGCGTGGCGACCCCTCTTTGTTGAAATCGAGAAAAAAGGCCGCGTCGTTCCACGCACGCGGGGTGAGTTGGATCGGATCGCAAAACCCCTTCGCTAGCCCATCGACCGGATCACATTTCAACCAAAGCGAAACGCTTCCAGTCCAGTTCTTGTTTTTGTAGGCGAGGTTCTCCTTCGCTTGGTAGAAAATCCACGCTGCGTCGCTCGCCTTGAACTCCAACGCGCTGCCAAATTTGCCGGCGCCCTTGGCGACCCCACTCTTGCCTTCTGTATGCAGGCCAGCTTTGGCGACGTTCTTTTGCCGATCGATCCAAGTGTAGAGTTTCTTGTCCCCCTTGGCAAAATCGGCATCGACACCGTTGTCGAATGAGGCGTGCAAGGTGAGCGCGGCTTTGATCTCCGCATCACCTGCAAGCAGCTCGCCCACATTGAGGCATAAGAGCCCGACGACAACACTGGCGAGTGAACGAGTTGAAAATTTCCACATGCAGTGAGACTGACAGATTCGTTGCCTCAAGTAAACCGGAACCGACGGGGCTACGCAATGATATCGTGCACAACGTTGCCGTGGACATCGGTCAGCCGGAAATCACGTCCGCCGTATCGGTAAGTGAGCGTCGTGTGATCTAGGCCGAGCAGGTGGAGCATGGTCGCGTGCAGGTCGTGGAGGTGCACCTTGTTCTCCACCGCCTCGTAGCCAAGCTCGTCTGTCTTCCCATAGGCAAGGCCACCGCGGACGCCGCCACCCGCCATAAAGACCGTGTAGCCCGCAGCATTGTGGTCTCGACCGAGTGAAACTTTTCCAGAGAGGAGCTGCGTCTCCGGCTGACGCCCGAACTCGCCACCCCAGAAAACCAGAGTCTCGTCCAACAGGCCGCGGCGTTCGAGGTCGCTGAGCAGCGCGGCAATCGGTTGGTCGATCTCCTCGCAGCGCTGCGGGAGGCCGGTGTCGAGTCCAGAGTGATGATCCCAGCCGCTACAGGCGACCTCCACAAACCGCACACCCGACTCGACCAGCTGGCGAGCCATCAGGCACTGGCGCCCAAAATCGTCAGTACGCTTCCCGCCGATCCCGTAGAGATCCAGGGTCTCCTTCGATTCCCTGGCCGTGTCGATGACCTGTGGGACAGCCTCCTGCATGTTGCTGCTCAGGTCGAGCGAGTCGATGACACCTTTGACATTCGGATCCCCACCGCTGCGCTGCAGTAATTGGCGGTTCATCGATTGAGTGAAGTCCAAAACGCTATCCGCGACGCCTGGCACACTGAGGTGGCCAGAAAGGTTCTTGATTTTTGCATCTTTCACCGCCCGTCCTTCCCAACCGATGCGGGTCGCCTGGTAGGCGCTCGGCAGGAATGCGTTCCCATAGTTGGAAGGGCCGCCGAATGTGCGCGTCGGTTTTACGGTCACATAACCGGGAAGATTCTGGTTCGAACTCCCGAGGCCATACAACACCCAGGAACCTAGTGACGGGCGCACGAACTGGAAGCTGCCGGTGTGTAGCAGCGGGATTGCCAGCGGGTGCGCACGGCTGTCCGTCTGCATGCTGTTGATGACGCACAGTCGGTCGGCCTGCTTCGCGATGTGAGGCAGCAGTTCAGAAATCCACAGCCCGCTCTCACCATGCTGCGAAAAGTCCCACAGCGGGGCTAGGAGCTTCTGCTTATTCTTCCCCTCCTTGCCGCCATCCTCGTAGAGCTTCGGCTTGTAATCCAACATGTCGTGCTGGGACGGGCCGCCGTTCATAAACAGGAAAATCATCCGTTTTGCCTTCGGTGCGAAGTGTGGCATGCGCGGAGATTGCGGGCCAGCCACGCTCTGGTTAGCGGTCAACCCTGCTAGTGCGAGCGAACCGAATCCGCACGATCCGAGCTTGAGCCAATTACGGCGCGATAGGTTGGGGGGCTGTGATTCGGGATTCATCTCACTACTCTATATCGACAAGGTAACGGAATTCCGCGGTTGAAAACAATGATAGAAACAGTGTCGACCAGGCACTCTCATCGCGATCAGCTATCTCTGCCTGCGTGTCTCGCGTCAGCGCAAGTAGCGCTAGCGCCCCCTGTTGCTCCGCAGCTGTGGCAGCGCGTGCAAACGCCCAACGCATCGCAAGATCGATCCTGCCAACATCATCGCTCACAGACTGATCTGCGAGCAGGCGTCTAGCCGCGTGCCCTGCCTGCTCGGCGACAAATTTGGAATTGCGGAGAAACAGCGCCTGGGAGGGAACTTCGGTCACGGCGCGCTTCCCACTTACTAGGCTAGAAGAAGGAAAGTCGAAACGGTCGAACATTTCGGGCGCATAATCGCGGACTACCGGCAGATAGACGCTGCGGTGATTGCTGGCCGGTTGTAGCGTCTCCGTGTCCACGCCGCGCACCAACTTGTCACCCAGCCCGGTTACGGTTGATCCGACTGGCGGTTCGGTGTCGAGCTGGCCACTGACGGCGAGAATCGCATCACGAATCGCCTCCGCGGGCAAGCGACGTGGCATCGAACGCCATAGCAACCGGTTCTCCGGATCGAGCGCTTGCCCCTGCTCATGTGTTGCGCAGCTGAGTTGATAGGTCCTGCTGAGCACGATCTTGCGGATGGTCTGCTTGATCGACCATCCATCATCCATGAACTCAACCGCCAAGGTATCGAGCAATTCCGGGTGGCTGGGGGGCGTGCCAGTTGTGCCGAAATTATCCACCGACTCGACCAGTCCACGACCGAAGAGATGGTGCCAGATACGGTTGACCATCACCCGTGCTGGCAGTGGGTTGTGGCGGCTTGTCATCCAATTAGCCAACTGCAGCCGACCGCTCTGCTTAGGATCGATCGCTGGCAAATCAGTGATCGGGATGGCGGTGAGAAAACCGCGTGGGGCAAGCTCCCCCGGTTGGCTGAGCTCGCCTCGGACCGCAATCGTCGTATCTGCAGGATCCGCCCGATCCCGGGCGCTCATCGCGTAAGGCGGACGCGGTGGGCGGATCTTTTCCAGTTCGGTAACAGCAGCGTCAAGCGGCTCGAGCTCCCCCTTGAGCCTGGCGATCATTGCCTCTGGCTCTTCTTTTGGTTTTGCCGGCACCTCCGGCGCCTCCTCGGCCTCTGCGGGAAGTGATGATTCGGTCTCGGGGGCGGCAGCTTCGGACTTGGCGACCTGCTTCGTTGGCTCTGCTTTCGCCGCTTCTTTTTTCGCCGCTTCAGCTTTCTCCGCTTCTTTCTTTGCCTCTTCAGCTTTTTTCGCCTCTTCAGCTTTCTTTGCCTCTTCAGCTTTTTTCGCCTCTTCAGCTTTCTTTGCCTCTTCAGCTTTGGTCAGTTCGGCCTTCTTCTCGTCCCTGGACTTTTTAGCCGCGTCGACTTTCGTTTCGTGCGCTTCAGCGACGGAGTGCAAATTCGCGCCATCGCGACCAATCGGGAGCAAGTCTGTCGGGTTGTTGCTATACTTCTGTTTGATGGTGCCATACAGAGGTTCAGTGCTGAGGAAAATACCTGCCAACGCATAGTAGTCTTTGGTAGGAATCGGATCGAACTTGTGATCGTGGCACTTCGCACAAGAGACTGTGATCGCAAGGAAGGCGCGGGTGGTGACATCGATCTGGTCATCGACAATCTCCATGCGGTAGGCCATTCCACTGGAATTGTGCCGTTTGGTTCCAAATGACAACAGGCCAGTCGCCACCAACCGATCTTCGCCATCCTCGGCTGATTCGTATGGGGCTCCAGGCAACAGATCCCCGGCAACCTGCTCACGGATAAACTGGTCATACGCTTTGTCGGCATTGAATGCACCGATCACATAATCCCGGTAGGGCCAGGCATGTGGATAGGAAAAATTGAACTCCTTACCACTCGATTCGGCAAATCGCACCACGTCGAGCCAGTGCCGCCCCCAGCGTTCGCCAAATCGGGGGGAAGCGAGGAGTTGGTCCACCAGTTTCGCAACCGCATCAGCAGCAGGGTCTTCCACACACGCCTGGACTTGATTAGGGGTCGGGGGCAGACCGATGAGGTCAAAGTAAAGACGCCGCACAAGCGTGGCGCGGCCCGCATCGGCAACAGGGGTCAATCCGGACTTCTCAAGTTTCGACAGGCTGAAAAAATCGATCGGGCTGCGCGGCCAGCCGGCGTTTTCAACTTCCGGTACTACGCTAGCCTGCGGGGGCTGAAATGCCCAGTTGCTTGAATCAGACTCCGGTTCCTCGGCGCGGGATGCCGTTACCCCCAATAGCACTAGGAAAGAAGACATGATCCACTTGCGCCCATTGCGAGCCGTGTCCCTAGGGCAAGCAACCACTGGCTCCTGCGAACCTGCGCTGGAGAGGGGCAAATCAGAAGGATCTCTGGCCTCTTCTTTTAGCATATGTCCCAGCTTAAGAACCCCTTCGTTGAAATCAAATCAGTGAACCGCTTTATGCTGACCCCGTCGTGTCCCAAAACTCGAACGACTCCCGAACCGTTGTGGCAAAACGGGATACCCGACGATGAACTCACACCGGATTTCAATTGAGCTCACAACTGTGCAGAAAACTCAGCATCTAGAACTAGTGCCGGCAGAGGCTGAGTAAATAATTACCCCATCCACTTCATCAGGCGCCATGTGATGTAGTACTTGCCTCTTCGATAGAGCTTGGATTCTCTGAGCTCGATGGGGCGGCAGTTTGCTTTCAGATCCTCGAGGATTTCAACGATCTTGGCAACGGATCTGGGGTCATCGAAGACGACGTTCGCCTCCTTGGAGAGGTAGTATGAGCGATGGTTGAGATTGGCTGAACCGATCGATGCCCAACGGCCATCAATGACGATTCCCTTGGCGTGTAGGAAGCCATTGGCTGGTCGAAAGACCCACACCTTGCCACCCGCATCAATGACGTCCTTGATGCCATAGAACGAGGCGTAGTGGAACCGCGGTGCGTGGACGCTCCCCGAGAGCATTAGGTTCACTTCGACACCTCGGGCAGCCATGGTTTTGATCTGGCGGATCAGGTTCGAGTTGACGAAAGCATACGGTTGGATCAGCCAGACTTCTTTGCGGGCGAGCGCGAAGAGGCTGGCGTTCATTTTCGAGATGGTGTTCTCGCGCCCAAAAAGCGTGTTCTGATCGAAGAGCCAGAGCTCGGATTCCGGATTTCTATTGGCTCTCACCCGGAAGCTCTCCACGCGTAGCTTCTCATCTGAACTCTCATTCCACTCCGTCACAAAAGATCCGATCATCTGCTCGATCGCCTGTGCTGATTCGATGGCCACCATGAAGTCGAGATTGCCGCCCAGCTCTGGCGGATTAAGACTGGCAGCAAGGATATTGGCCCCTCCGAGGAAGAGAACCCTCCCATCCACGATCCAGAACTTGCGATGATCTCGCAGCAGCATGACTGGGGCGACGACCAATTTGTAGGGGCGGATGGGATTGTATTCTGCCCAGGGGATCCCTGCCGCCTCTAAGTACTTGTCTCCCGATTTTCCCGGGGGCATAAATCGAGAGGAGGAGTCTGCCAACACGTAGATCCTCACACCCGAGCGATGCTTCTCCTTCAGGGCTTCCATCACCTCCATCGTGACGGAGTCGATCACCACTAAATAGGAATCGATGAGGATATAATCGGTCGCCTCCTCGATCAGCTTGAGCATTTTGCTCTTGATCGCGGGACCAGTATCGAAAAATTCTGGGATCAAGCTCGGGACCGATTTGCGATCGGCCACCTCTCCAAAATCAGTTGCCAGTTGATCGCCGGACGCTACTTGCCGAGTGGCGCAGGATGTGAAGACGATCGCGGCTAGCGAAACGATTGCCACTCTCGAGAACGCTGATAGAAGCGGTTTCATCTACGGTGTTTATCGTTCAACATCTATTTTGAAATGTTAGAGGATCGCTAGGGATTTGCAACATTCCGGTGCCATTACTAGCTCTTTGCTTTCTTGATTTAGGCAATAGCTGCAGCCTGTTTGGCTTGCATTCGCATTTTGGGGCAAGCATGATCACCGGATGGCCTCTTCCCGACACCACCGCCGACTTGCGCTCTGCGTCGCCCTGGTGACGCTGGTTTTTTTGACCCTCTGGTCTTACCAGGACGGGGATCGCCAACCAGTCCGGTCAGCCACCACCAGCCAGCCGTCTGAACGGCCACTGGACGTGCGCGGCAGCCGGCTAGCAGATCCGAAGAAACCCACACAAATCCGCCAGTCGCCGTCCCCTATCAAGGAGCGCACACGGCAGCTGATCACGGCGCTCGACCGCGGCGAGCCAGCGCGCATCACGATCGATGGTGAGGCGCCGCGCACACTTCTTTTGCAGCCGAAACAGCTGCTCGGCGACGGGTTCCGCATCATTCTCGGCAGCGGCCCCGAGAATGGTAGCGAGGGTGGCGAATTCGAACCGCAGGTCGTGCGAGTCTATGGCGGGCGCGCGCTGGGTGGCAATGGCAGGTTGGCCGGGCGGGCGACCGTCACCGTCGTGGATGATGCCATCGCCGCGGTCATCACCGACGCGAACGGCGATATCACCAGTCTGAAAACTGACCCTGAGAGCGGTGAACTACTCACCTTGCGGGAGCTCGCCAACGAACTGCTGGGCACCTGCCAACATGATCCCGCCACCGGCACTGCTTCTGTCATCGGCGTAAAGGAACCGGCGACCGACGAGGATTGGTTGGCCGCGCCACGCGCACAGATCGCCACGGCTGCCGGCGCGAAAATCGGCAACGGCGGCGGCGTTAACCCCGGCAACGGCCGCCTCGACAAGTACCTCGAACCGCTGCCGCTGGGACGCAACTACGACCTCTCCCTGCGTGACCTGCTGGTGCTCGTCGTCCTCGACAAGAGCGCCACCGGAGCCAATACCACCAGCCGTTTCACCACGGTCACCTCCGAGTACCTCGCGCGCATGGCCAGCGTGGCCGGCATCCACGAACAAAACCTCGGTGTGCGTCTGCTAGTGCAGGAGATCATCCTCACGCCCAACAGCGACGAGTTCGACGACGTTCCGGCCAGCCTGGGGAACTTCCGCAGCTGGGTCGGCGGCAACCGCCCACGCGGCACCTACCGATGGAACGCAGCGGCCAAGTTCGGCGACACCGCGACCGGCGGCGGCGTGATCGGCGTCGCCTACCTCAACGCGCTCAGCAGTGGCAACGGTGTCTCGGTCAACAACAAGGGCTTCGGCCCGGCGCTCGTGTCGCACGAGATGGGTCACAACATGGGCAGTGGTCACAGCAGTGGCGGCATCATGAACCCCTCGATCATCACCAGCTCACGCACGTTTTTCACCGACGTCTCCACTGGTGAAACCGCAGCTAAAGACATCTATGACCACACCCGATCGCGCATCTACGGCCCGGCGACAATGCGCCACCCGGAGCAGATCCCTTTTGCCAGAGATGACGACCGCACCACCGAGGTCAACACGCCACACACCTTCAACCCGATCTCCAACGACGACAACGTGGTGCGCAACGGCACCGCCAACACCGAGGTGCGGCTGGAGGAGGTCAGCCGCGTGCAACCGCTCGATGCTGGCGCGGTCGAGATCTCCGCTGACAACGAGGTCACCTTCACGCCCGCAGCCGGCTGGGAGGGCATGGCATTTTTCAGCTACAGCCTCCGTGGCAATGTCGGCAATGGCGGCAGGGGTTGGTTGCACAAGGGCGATGCCGCAGTGCAGGTCGGTGCCTTCGACCGCAACTCGCTCGACCTGGAGCTCGCCCCCGGGCAGGTGTTCTCGTTCCGCCCCTCAGGCAGTAGCAACCCGGCAATCGACTCGCAGCCAGTCCACGCCTTCGCCGGAACTTCGCGCGACGACCGCAGGCTCATCATCATCCGTGTCCGGGAGGGGGCGACCGGCAACGATTCCTTCACTTTCACACGCGGCGGCAGCACCTCGACCGTCAACATCACCTACCTACCCGCCGGCCAGTATCTCACTGCAGTGCCTGACATTTTGTTCTTCGAGGGCGGTGGCGACTCGATCGATTTCAACCCGCTG
>JBLHKE010000336.1:0-8123 GCA_047619485.1 Verrucomicrobiales bacterium
ACGGCGCGGGAGCAGGAGATACGCAGAGCTACACCATGGCGGCCTGGATCAAGCCTGACGCCGCCTCGTTAACCGGTGACCGGTTCATTTTTGGGCAGTCGGATCAGGGAATCCACAACGGTTTGCGCGGCAGCGGTCAACTCCACCAGGCGCACTGGGGCAACGACCACTCTGGAGCCACGGCACTCAACGCCACCGACTGGGTGCATGCGACCTTCATCTATGACGGCACCGCCGACCTGGGCACGATCTATCTAAACGGCACGGCCGACAGCGCCCCCACGGCAAAAGCTAGCCCCAATGGCTCCGGCAACCTCATCATCGGCGGCCGCCAGGGCAACCAAAACGGCGGCGGTGGCGAAGCTTGGTACAACGGCTTGGTCGACGACCTCGTCGTCTGGAACTTGATCCTCACCGATACCCAGATTCTGGCACTCGCCAATGGGGCGAATCCATTTTCTCCGGACACTGGCGTAGACAATGAGAACGGTGGGGCTGGGGATGGCATGGACGACGGTTGGGAGACGGTGAACGGCCTCGATCCCGAGATCGATGACTCTGCGGAGGATCCGGACGACGATGGACTTACCAATCTCGAGGAGTGGAACGGCGGTGAAAATTCCACCGACCCCATGGATGCCGACACCGACGGCGATGATTTGAGCGACGGCGCGGAGGTAAACACCCACAACACCAACCCGAATAACGCTGACTCCGACGACGACGGTCTCAACGATGGAGCCGAAATCGCAGCGAACACCCTCCCGCTCGATGCTGACTCCGACGACGATGAGATGGGCGACGGGTATGAGGTCGATAACGGTCACGATCCGCTGCTCGCTGCTGACGCGGCTCAGGACGCAGACAACGATGGATCCTTGAACTTGGAAGAATGTCAGCGCGGCACGGATCCGAACGAGCAGGATACGGACATGGACGGTCTGTCCGACAGTGCCGAGACGGACACCGGCACCTTTGTCAGCGCGAGCGACACCGGCACCGATCCACTCAATCCCGACACCGATAACGATGGCCTGAACGACGGCGACGAACTCATCGCCGGCGCAGATCCATTCAATCCGGACACAGACGGCGACACCGTTCCCGATGGCATTGACGACGATCCTTTATCCGGCGGCGCTGGCATTGGATTCGGCTTGGTTTCTTACTGGCCGCTTGACGCCGATTTGATGGACGCGGCCGATGACAACCACGGCAGCGAAGAGGGGGGCGTGATCCCGTTTGAAGCAGGCAAGTTCGATAACGCGATCAACCTCAATGGAACCCAGAACGTCCTCATCACCGGTGGCGATGAGTCCGAGTTCGACTTCACGGGGGGTAGCATGACCGTCTCAGTGTGGTGCACTGCGGCGGTGATCGACCTTGGCTGGCAGTGCCTGATCGCCAAAGGTGAGGGCAATGGCTGGCGCATACATCGCCGCGGTGAGGATGTCCCAGAGGAATTTTCTTGGACAGGCGGCAACGGTGATACCCCGGTCCACGCCACCCCAATAGTGATCGGCGGCGATCCAGAGACCTGGCACCACGTGGTGGGCGTCACCGATGGTTCCACCGGGATCGAAAGCCTGTATATCGACGGCGTCGAAGTCGCCAACAAGACCGGGGCGGTTCTCCAAGATCGCGCCAACCGGATGCGTATCGGAGATAATCCAGATGCCCTCGGTCGTGGCTGGAATGGCAAGATCGACGATGTTGCCATCTGGGCTCGTGCCTTGCCGGCCGACACGATCGCCGAAATTTGGGCCGATGGCGACGGTATTAGTATCGAAGCCTTACTCGGCGGTGGTACCCCGTTCGTGATCTCGAGCATTACCTACGACCCGGACACGGATATGATCTCGCTCACCTGGCCGTCGAAAGAAGGCGAATTCTACGGCATCTTCTACACCAAGGATCTGAGCGATTGGTCTAGAGATCTCGACGATGGTTATCCAGCGGACGCCGGCGAATCAACCACCTACATGTTCCCGAGTTCGCTTCTCGGAGAGCCGGTTCCAGGGCGGGGGTTTTTCCGGATTGAGAAGTAATTCGATTGATTGTATTCGCCTGTGTGGCGAATGAACTAGGCGGGGGTTGGCGATGGCTGACCCCCGCTTTTTTCTGTCACAGGGCTCGAAACTGGACACCGGGCGCACAACCGCGAGCAGCCTGGCGAGATCGATGACATCACTGTTTTGGAACCTTGTTGAGCGATGCCGGGATGATTCGCTACACTCATACCGTAAGGTCAAAAAACTCAACCGAACCAAAAAACACTGGTATTTCAGCACCGGACGGACAGCCTCTTGCTCGGATCTCAGCCGACCAGACACTCGCACATCAGGCTCTCACTGTAGAAGGCCCTCGAAGGGAAGCTCCGTTTCTGGTAGTGGGCTCCATGAACTTCGTCCTAGCATTTTATGCTTCACTTCATCGAATACCTTCTCGATGTCCCAGCGCTGTTTGAAGAGCAGTACGATCACCCACACCGGCAACGTCATTTCCGTTGTCAGGTATTTGTAGATAACGCCTTTCGAGTCGGTGTAAATCACGCGGCGCAGCATTGAACCACCACCGCCCGGACCGACTAGCGCATCAGCAGTGACCCCTGCGTTGCGACTATCCTTCCTGTCAAAGTGGGGCGTCAGAACGATCACCTCAATCTTCATGTTCACCTTCTCGCGGCTGATAAAATAAACACCGAGGCGCTTCGACTTCTCCCAGAACGCGAGGTCGATACCGGCTCACTCCCACACGATCAGATGCGGATTCTGACCGCAGGTCGCGACCGGAGGGAGGGACAATCCCACACGATCATCACCTTGCGACCGACCTTCGCACCGAAGCGCAAAGCCTTGGCACCAACACGCTTGAGCGTGTGCATGTCATGCTCATTTCCGCCGCCGGGACGGAGCTCGGCGAGCGCGTGGTGGCGCCGGTGATGATCGCGTATTTCGAGCATGAAAAAGTGCCCGGCCCGGAGTTTCTTAGCCTGTTTCTGGCGGGCGCCATTTGCCTTCTTCTTGGCGGGCTTCGGCTTCTTTAATTTGTGCGGGTCGTGGCAGGCGGCCTGGTTGATTATAACAGGCGAAGTTGGTGGCAATCGCCATACAAAACTTTTTAGCCCCACCCCCATATCAAACGTAAAGGTGTACCACTTGAAGGTACTTGCGTCGTGGGGCGTGCCGAGGGTGATTTCGACCCGGATAAATCGGGAATCACGTGCGCGCGGCACTAAGCACTAACACATCAATAATTTGAAATTTCCCAGCAGAGTTTTTCACACCGCTGTGTGACTGGAAAATTGATGAGGTAAGCATCAGCAGCCCTGAAAGGGAAATCTCATCATAGGGGAAGCTGCTGCTGACCCAGAACCTCCTACTGCGCGGATGGTTTGCCCGTGTCGGGAGCACTCGCGCCCGGCAACTTGGCTGCCTTCAAGTAGGCCACCAGATCGGCAATCTCTCCTGGCTTTAAAAGTCCATCAGCAAGCGGAGGCATGAGCGAGATGTTGGAATACTTTGCCGCTTTGATATCCCGGAGGAAAATCGCGTCCTCCACCCCCGGCGCTGGCGATAGCACCAGTTGATCTACGGCCTCTCTGAGGATCAGCCCCCCGCTCTCCCCCGCCTTCGTCCGGACGCTGACCATCTCATAATTGCGGGCGATCGATGAACTGGGATAGACGATCGCTTCTAACAGATCTCGCTCACTACGAATCGATCCGATCCCGGTCAAATCCGGGCCGAACTTCACACCGCGCAACCCCATAACATGACAGGTGAGGCACCGCGATTTCGTCGCATTGTGGAATAGTTCCCCCCCGCGCGCCGAGTCCCCCATCGGCAACAAGGCGGCAAGTTTCTTGATGCGTGCCTCTTGGCGCGCCAATGAGGCTGGGTTCAGCTCTAAAAGATCAGCCAGCTCGATTTTCGGCATGGCCTGCGGCGGCGCGTTGCGTTGTTCGACCTCGCGCATGAGGCGAACTTGTTTCGCCAGTGGATCGTCCGCGGGAAGATTCTCGTAGTCCCCGATCTCGTGGAGCGCAAAGATGAGGGCGTGCCGCAAAAACGCATCCAATTCTCCTTTTCCGGCGCCAGCCTCCAGCAGCGGCTTCACCGCCCGGCGATCGCCGATCCTGCCCAGCGCCATCGCGACGAGCCGGCGATGGTGTAAGTCATCGGAGGCGAGCAGCTCAATCAACGAGTCAACCGCGGCAGCATCGCGCCGCAGCCCCACGCTGTGGATCGCCGCCGTGCGCACCTCGGCGTTGTCCTCATTCAGAAAATCCCGCACCGTTCGCTGCGCCAATTCACTTGGAATGCGATGCAGCGCCCACAGAGCTGGCAGGTTCTTCGCAGACCGTAGCGCGTCGATCTTGCCCTCCTTCGCGAAGACCTCGATGGCTCGTTTGACGACAGCCGGTCGCTCGTCCGAAAGCCAACTGATGGCGGGGTTTTTCCAGTCCAACTCGAGACCGCGCGGATCGTGCTGCGTAGGCGGAGCCTTCTTTTTAAGCCGATAAATCGCGCCGAGAATGTGCGGCTTGGCGACCTTCGAGGTCGGACAACAGATCATATACCAGCTGCCCGTATCCGCCACCAACACGCTCCCGTCGGCATCTTCGATCACGTCGGTAGGGTGAAAATCGTCCTGATCACTCTCGATGAACGAACTCGTCACGGCGCTGTAACTCGAACCCTTTCGACTCAATTCATGCCTAGAAATACGGCGCAAGTTGAAGTCGGCGCAGAGCAAATTCCCGCGCAGCCCGAGCGCATCATTCTTCGGCATCACGAGTCCTGACGGCGCAGCAGGCCCCATCTGTGCCAGGATCGGAAGCAGGTCGCCAGTGCGGGGATGAGGCGAGAGAACACGGTCGTGCTTCTTGCCCCACATGCCGCCATAGACCGCATGTAAAATGCCGTCGCGCCGGCCAGGTTTGGAAAGGTCAAAGAAGGTTCCGCTCACAAAGCGTTCCCCACTTTCGCTAAATGCCAGTCCAACTGGATTGTCCATCCCTCCAGTAATCACGACATCCAGATCGCTGCCGTCAGGCTTGGAACGAAAGAGATGAGCCGCGCTCGTGTTGAAGGTCTTGCCATTTCCGAGCACGTGGCTCTGCGGTGCGAACGCCCCCTTGCACCAGTAAAAATATCCGTCAGGGCCGAGATAGGGTCCGTGCAAGTCGTTGCCGCAGCCTGTGATGGAGCCGCCGTCGAACCAGACGCTCCGTTCATCCGCGAGGTGGTCGCCATCGGTGTCGCGGAGCCTCCAAATGTGCGGTGGGGCCGTGACATAGACTGAGCCCTCATGAACGAGGATGCCTTCCGGGAAAGGCAGGCCCTCGGCGAAGACGGTCGAGTCATCAAAGACGCCATCTCCGTCGCGATCGACCAATCTCAAGACACGGTGCTTCGGGTCTTCGAGTTGGGCAGGAGCCTTGTCAGTGTTCCCAGAGCTGTCGGTGACATAGAGCACGCCGTCCTCATCGAAACCCATGTGAATCGGCCTCTGCACCAACGGCGGCGCGGCAACCTGCTTCAGGACATAGCCCTCAGGGATCGTAAAGGTATGCGGCGCGATCGTAACCTTCTCAGCACCGATCCCGTGCGGACTAAGTAAGAAAGGCAAGCAGCTCAATAAGAGCAAACGGGAAAATCTCATGAGCAACTTCTCGCAGAAAACGATGTCATAAACGAGATCATTAGTGAAGTTTTTCCTGTGTCTGACACCTTTTTGAGACCCGAAGATCAACATTCCGAGGCGGAAGAAGAGAGACTAACAGAACCTTATAGTTCTATATCCAATTACAGTTTACTAACGGCGCCCCCTCCGGAGGTGCTCGGTAATACAGTGTGCAAGCCGTGTCATACACAGGGGCTTGGATAGGAAAAGCGTGCCGTGTTCGGTGACTCCGCCCGCCTCGATGTCTTCAGCAAGAGCGGTGAACATGATGACGCCGGTATCTTTCAGGATCTCATCTTGGCGGATGTCATCGAGTAGTTGTAGCCCGTCGGCTCCGGGCATGACCACGTCGAGTAGGATTAAATCTGGTCTGAACTCCCGTGCCGTCTGCAAGGCGCGGGACGGATCAATCTCAGTCCGCACCTCGTAGCGGAGATCTGCAAGATTCACCGACAGGATATCCAGAAATGATTGTTCGTCATCGATCGCCAAGATCCGGTGGGTGTGTTTCTCCATGGCCTGGACGTGGTGGAGGAATTCGTGACGGGAGTCACAGGCTTCCCGGCAAGCTAGTACCAGTTTGGTGTCGATTCCTTTTAGTGCGGCTTCATGCAGAGCATCGCGGATTTCCTCGTGATCCCACCAGGTTCCGCTGCCATCTTCCTCGACCCTCTTGAGCGTCTCTTTTACCCCGTCCCAGCGGCTTTGTGTTTCGTTGTCCATAAGGTGTCGTTTAGTGGGCGGGGGCGAGCAGCCCTCGGATGCATTCTAGTAGTTTGTCAAAACGTACAGGCTTGGCCATGACCAGGCCGTCAGGTGTATGGATGCCCGCATCTCCCTTCGCCTCTTCATTGGAGACAAGCGCGCTGATAAGGACGACTGGTGTGCTGCTCATTTTTTCTTCGGAGCGGATCTGCCGTAGCACATCGCTACCGTCTGGACCAGGCATGACGATGTCGAGAAGGATCAGGTCAGGTTCGAATTCGTGTGCTTTCTCGATGGCTTTGGAGGAGTCATTTTCGACCTCCACCACGTAGCCTTCATCGATCAGGTTCATCCGCATCAGGTCGGTGAAAGATTTTTCATCATCGACGACGAGGATTTTTTCAGCAGGTGTATTCATAGCGTTCTATCGGGTTGGGCGGTCTTGAAAAAGGTGACTATCTACCGCCCGTATCAGGACGTCGGCAGGCATTGGTTTCGGGAGGTGCTGTACGTTGGGTCCCTGGATGAGGTGCCTTGCGTTGGTCGAGGCGGACAGGAGGATGACCGGCACCTGGGCGAGTGCTGGATGCGAGCGGAGCTGGTGGAATATTTCGTCGCCGGACAGTTCGGGCATGATCAGATCGAGGAGAATCAGGTTCGGTCGCCACTCGATCGCGATGGTTCGGCTCTCCGAGGGATCGTTGACACAACGGACTTCGATTCCTCGATGACCATCTAAATTCATCGCCAGCAGTTCGGTAAAACACGGCTCATCGTCGATGATCAGAACCCTCTTTTTAGATCTTCTATTCACGTCACAGTCTCCTCTAACCAACATGAGCCATGGTGATGCTCACGAACTTCTTCAAACCAAAATTGCTGAGTTTATATAACAGGGGGAACTCGGAAAGTGCAATTTACTGTAAAAAAAGTTTGGTGGTGAAAGCGGTAAAAGTCAAGACTGATATCAGTAAAAAAAGTTCTTAACATTTTCATCATTAGTCTGTAATATGTTGGTTTGATATATAATTACGGTAATTAGAGCTGAGATCTATCTTATTTAAAAGGGTCGTTTGTAGTATCCAAGAGTGTGTTAGATTTTGGTGGGTTTCGAATTGATTGAAAGTCTCTGTGGGGGGCCGGATTTCTTAAACGTTTGAGGGAGGAAATTGTGAACTCTATCTATTTGAGTAATGGTTTGTTTTCAGGGGTGCCGCTTGCGGGGCTGAAGGCGATGGATATTGAAGTGAAGGAGCGGTGTTACTGTTGCGGAGAAATGATCGAGACGGATGTCGCAGAGGCCGGCGGGGTGTGTTTACTTATCGAAGGAGAGTTGGAGGTGATTGGCAGTGGCGGCGCTGGGCGTGACTTTGTTCTGGAGCGAATCCAGCGTGGCGATTTTTTTGGAGGGGGTTTCGTGGGTGAGCACTGCACCGGACATTTGTGTGTGAAGGCGGACGCAACTACGGTGCTCGTGGGCGAGATCCCGGTGGAGAGCTTCGAGAGGATCGCGGGTTGTCTGCTGGAGGTTGCCGGGCGGGTCTCCGAGCGGGCGCTGCGCAGGACTCGCGCCTGGAATGCCGCCCTGTGGAATGAACTGCGAGCCGGTGAGAATTTAAGATCGATCGGCCTGCATACGGGCGCGGTGGTGCACGATCTGATGACCCCGCTGGCAGCGTTGATGCAGACAGCATTCTACCTGAAGCAGCGTGCGGATGGGGAGCTTGTTC
>JBLHKE010000337.1:0-8121 GCA_047619485.1 Verrucomicrobiales bacterium
TGCGGCAGGCCGCGGGATCGTCGTTGTCGTTCTGGAACATGTCGCCGAACGAGCTCAGCGTCTGCTCGTAGGAGTTGCGCAAGCCGTGGCTGACAATTTCCACCTTGGAGCCGTCGGGATCCATGCGGACCGCAAATCCGGAAGTCCAGATATGACCGTCGTCGGAGGTCTTCCCCGAGGTGCTCATATGGTCGGCGGGCCAGTTGGGGCCGTGGCCGCCGTAGGTGCCGCCCATGTAGAAGGTCTTGCCGGACATGTCGGTAAAAACTGCTCCGCAGTTGCCGTTGTTGAAGTAGAATTTTCCGTCCGGGCCGGCGCTCAGCGAGTGCAAGCCATGGTCATGATTGATCGCATTGAAGCCGGTGAGGATCACCTCGCGTTTGTCCACCGCGGGGTCGAACACCAGGTCGCGATCGACGTCGGTATACGCGAGCAGATCCGGCGGCTGCGACACGTAGACGACGTTGTCGAAAACGGCGACTCCCAGCGGCGCGATGAGACCAGTCTCCTGCACGAAGGTATGCGAGCTGTCGCATTTACCGTCACCGTCAGTGTCCCGCAGCACCGCGATCCGGTCCCCCGCAGGGCGTGTTCCGTTTCTGCCACGATAGTTCACCCCCTCCGCAACCCAGATCGCGCCGGCGTGATCGATGTCCATGTTGGTAGGGTTGTAGAGATAGGGTGTGCTGGCCCACACAGTCACTTCCAGGGATGGCTCGATTTCGAACATCCAGGTCGGGATGGACTTTGGATCCATCTCGGGCTTCCAATCGTCAGCTGCGACGAGGGATGCGGAGGCCGTGACAGACGCTACGGCGAGGAGGCGGAGTCGATTGAGCATGCCAGAGTTTCCGACGTGATTCTGAAATCCGCCAGCTCGGAATCTGAGCTCCCCGTGTCTACTTGACCTCATCAGCCATGGCCCCGAGAATCGAACCCGCTGCCTTCTCTCCGAGTAGCTTGTAGGCCGGACCGGTCCAGTGGAAACGATCGCCCTTGGCGAGGCTGCGTTTGTCGGCGAGGAGGGTGTAGAAATCGTTCACGGGAACTTCGGCGGCGGCCATCACCTTGGCAGCCATGTGGTTGTGTTCTACGATGATGGGGTTGATCTCGGCATCGAACTCGAGGCGCTTGTCCTTGGCGGTGACCGGTGTACTGCTGGCCCAGATGAGTTTTGCCTCGGGAAGCTTTGTCTTGAGGATCTCGACATAGGCCCGGGTGAGCGGCTCGTAAGTACCGGGCTTGATACGCCCCTTGGTCCAGCCGTGCAGGCCCATGTTGAAGTGCACGACGTCGTAGGGGCCGTTGTTGTCTAGCACGGTGGCGAGCAGTTTGTTGGTGCCCTCGGACTGCCAGTGCGGGTTCACCCATGCGTCGACGTAGGCCTTCCCGTCGAGCGTTTTGGCCACGCTCCGGAAATAACCGTTGAGGATGGAGTCGCCGATCAGCAACACGCACGGGCGCTCGGTATCGGTGCGCTTGGCCCGATCGAGTCGCCAGCCTTTGCCGTTGGCCTGCAGGCGTGCCTCGGACTCCTTGGCGCTGGCGGGATCCGGTTTTTCCGGTCGAAGGCCGAGAGTGGCAGGCTTGTTGGTGATCTTTAACCCGGTAATCGAAACGAGCCCTTGTGGGTCGACCTTGCCTAGACCTTTTTCTGAGCCAAAGGTCCAGCGGAAGGCAGCGCCAGGCTTGAGATTAAAATCTTGCAGACGGCGCAGTGTGACATCGGCGCTGGCTTCGGTCGGAATCTCAAATTTTGTTTTCAGTTCACTGGCGGGAATCAGGAATAGCGATACCTCCACTTCGTCTGCAGTGTCCTTGAGGGTCTTCCAGCGGAAGAAGGCGTTGATCTGTCCAGATTCTGCGCTGTCCAGCTTGTCCGGCCAGGGGAGTTGAGAATTCGTGGAGGCGTTCGTGAAGGCTGGATAGGCTTCGTTCTTGCGGACGCTGAGCCAGTCGAAGGAGTCGATCAGGTCATTCTTCTCCATGATCTTCGCGGAGTTGTTGGCGTGACCGAACGCTCCCCAGTAGAACAGGAAGGCGTACTTGCGGTCGTTCATCGCCTTCGCGAACTGATCGTGCCCCACCGACCATCGATCATTCTGAGCCGAGTAGTCGATGCAGATCGGGGGATCGGGCAGAGCGACGCCCTCAGGAATCGACTTCGGTGGGAAAAAGAGGCGCTCGGAGGCGTGTTCGACACCAGCGGGGACATTGGCTTTGATGGCGGCGAAAACATCACCGTGCCTCAGTCCAATCCCGAGCGTCCCACTCCCACCCATCGAATTTCCCGAGAGGTAGACGCGATTAGGGTCAATCCGGTACCGTTTGATCGCCCACGCTACCGTGGCCATAACGCGCTTTTCAACTGGCACTAGGTCGCTTCCGGAGTTCCTGGCGATCAATCCCTTGTCCCCGGAATGCATTCCTCCCCACCACCAGTCTCCCTTGTTTTTTCCGCAGTCGACATAGAGTGCGAAGTGATCTTCCGGTGAGCGGTAGATGTCGTGGTTGCCGATGGTCTTTGTACAGTTAACGCAGGAGAAGACATCGTGGCCGGCTGAATGCAGCACGACATACAAGGGTGCGTTCACCCGGTCGGTTTTTGGATGCACGACGACAAAAGTGTCTTCTTGCGGCGCTTGATATCCCCACTCCGGATTCACGCCGTGCCGGAAGATTTCCATGGCTCGACCGTTGACCTTGGAGTCGTCAGTGGGGTGTTCGGTTGGAGGCCAACCGAACACAGACAATTCGAACAATGCGAGGAGAAAGAGGGTGATGCGTAGGATCTTCATTCGGTGATCATTGGGATAAATGGGCTAGAGAACATTCTCACGGAGAGTCCAGCGGCGTCCACCCGTATTATTTGTCACCGCCTTTTTTCGCGAGTTCGCTCAACTCCTCGTGGGTCCACGGTGTGATCCGATCTGCGAATTCCCGTCGCCCCTCCCCGATCTTGGAAGCTGGAATCGGCTTGCGCCACTTGTGCCAACGCTCGCCAATGAAGTTGAGGACGTCCTCGATCTGCTGATCGTTGTAGGTCGCCTCAGCGCCGGAGAGCGCCGGGAACTCCGTGTCAGGATTCCAACCCTCCTCAGCGATCACTACTGCTGATCCAGCGAAAAAGAAGAGAAGCAGCGCGCGCAATGAATGGTGGAATTTGATACGGCTCATATGATCACTCCCAAACAACCCCCTTTCTCTCCATCTCCGATCCCTTCAACAGCGCCCTCAAGCGCCCCACGCAAAAAGCAAATTCCTAGGAGTCTGTCGGACTTAGGTTTTTAACGCGCTCACAGTGTGCTATTTGGAAAAGTGAAATTGAAAAGAAGCGAATACGGGCTCCTGAGGGTGTTAGTACATGTTAGGATCGATATCTCGGTCTAAGTCCGACAGACTCCTAGCAATAATGGTCTCGCTGTAAACCCCCGGCGCTATTCGCCCAGCAATTCCTTGATCTTCGGCTCCATTGCCTCTGCCCAGGCTGCGTAGCCTTTTGCGTTCGGATGGGTTCCGTCGGGAATGAGGTCGTGCTTGAGTTGCCGCCCGTTGAGGAAGGTGTCGTTGATGCTCAGAAAGTGGATCTGGTCACCATCGCCAATGTCAGCTATGAGCTCGTTGACCTTCATGTTCTTCTGCCGCGCGCCGTCGTCATCGCCACCGCCTCGCGGGAAGATTGCAAGCAAGAGCACCTTTGTCTGCAGGAGCTTATTTCGGATTTTATCAACGATCAGGCGAATGTCGTGAGCGGTGACTTCGGGCGGGCTGCTCATGTAGTTGTTCGTCCCGATCATGAGGACGGCGAGCTTGGGCGAGATCTCTTCGATATTGCCATTTTCCAGGCGCCACAACACGTGTTCGGTGCGGTCACCGCTGATGGCGAGATTTACGGCGTTGCGCTTCCCATAATAGTCATCCCAGGTTTTCTTGCCGCCTTTTTCGCCCTCCTTCTCCCACCAGTGAGTGATGGAATCACCGATCATGAGGAGGTCAACGTTCCCCTTTTTTACCCGCGCATTGAATCCCTCATGTCTCTCGAACCAGGCTTGTTTGTGCCAACGCGGCTCGGGGCGTGCCGCGATGAACCTGTCGCTCTCTGGCAGGGGAGCGCGCCACGTCGGGATGCTCACGCTGTCGTAGGTGACCGTGGTCGTCACATTCTCGAGCTGCGAGCAGGCTGGGAGGCCGATGTAGAATGTCGATCTCTTGCGAGCCGAGTTCCTGCCAATGAAAGCCATCGGCGGACATGTATCCGGTGAAGCGATTGCGGAATCGAATCAATCTGACCCAGTAGAGAGTGCTGAGGCGGTTCTTCTTAATGACATGTGCTTCGCCGAGGTGTCGTGCCCGGGTCGTGGTTGTCTCGCCGCCCTTCTCCGTTCGAGCGACGAGCGCACCGCTCGAGTGAGGAAGGAGCAAGACGCATGGCATGAATCGGCGTCGAGAGTCTCTCGCATCATCACCCCGGGTTTCGTCCACTGCGAACTCATCGGACGGACAATGCGCGCGGTGATCGTGCCCTCGCCATTGAACGGCGCGTAGGCGAAGTGGAACTCGTCGTTGGTTCCGCCGATGCCGTGTCCTTCGCCTTCGAGGGTTAAAGTGGTTCCGTTGAACCCGGTGTCGCCCGGAGAGCCGACCTTTCCGATATCGGCAGTCGTCCAGGGTTTTGGCAGCCCGGCACCCGCGGCGAGGACCGCCGAGCGCGGGCTGGTCCCTGCCTCATTGATCGCGGTAAGGAGATGGGTGATTATGTGGGGAATGCTGCCGTTGCCCGCTCCGTTGACCGCGTAGCGAACCGTTTCCTCAAATAATTGGCGGGCGTTGCCGTAAACAGCGATTGCCATTTTCGTCTCAAGAGCGTCGGTCTCCCGGTTCCCATTCGCGAAGTCAGCAGAGTGTTCGATCGTCGGATGCCACGTTTCCAAAAACCATTTCTCGCCGCGTTTCGCCTCCGGCTAGCTATGGATCAGGCCGGGGTGAACGAATTCTTCCTGGGCAGAGCAAATCACCAGGATGGAAAATGTGATCACTAGGTGTCTGAGGAGAAATCGACTCATAGGAATAGCGCGATTCTGGCGCTGACACGCCCTTCGGGTTCGGTTCAAACGAGCAAGCCTTTCAATGGTCCGGTGCTATCGGAAAACTGCTTCATGCCCGTCCCCATCAATTGTGCTTGTGACAACCACAGATTTGCCAGAGGCGTATTTTCAGGGCAATTAAGGATACGACCTGTCTTAAGTTTACCGTTGGCAGAACCTGCCACGATGATGGGGAGTTCATTCATGGTGTGATGCCGTCCATCACCCAATCCCGAACCCAAGGTGACCATGGAATGATCCAGGAGCGTCCCATCCCCCTCCGTGATGGCATCCATCTGCTCCAGAACCTCCGCAAACAACTCCACGTAAAAACGGTCCACTTGAACCAGAAAATTTTTCACACTTTTGTCGTTCTGGCCGTGCGTGAGTCCATGATGTGATTTGGCAAAGTTCAATTCATGGAAGAGTTGCGGCGAACCCCACCTCTCGGGCGCAAGCATGAAGGTGGCGACATGAGTCAGGTCGCCTTGAAATGCCACCACCAGGAGTTTGCCCATCAGTCTGATGTATTCCCCGCGGGTCATGGGTTCCTCATCGGGTTCCGTCACGTCCGCTCTCTTGTGGACCCGGTAGTATTTGTTCAACTTCTCAATCTGCTTTTCGATTTCTCTCACGGAATCGAAGTATTCATCCAACTTATCCTTGTCTTGATGCGTCAGATTCTTCTTGAAGTTGGCGGCATCAGCCAAAATCAAATCAGTGATGTCTTTGTCCGAGTTGCTCGTCTTGAAAAGTCGCTGATAGACCTGAAGCGGATCCTTCATCGCGGTCGCGACATGCTCCGGACCATACCAGGAGATGTTGTCCAGATAGATCGATTCCTTGAGATCTTTGAAACTATTGCAGTTCAATTCCAGGGATCGAATCGGCGTCCGATGGCTGACCTGGTCTGCGATGAGATGGTCCAGCGTTCTGTCCATCGGGTAAGGCGACTTGAGCTTGCCATGAGGATCGGCCGAAGAGAGAAAACAGGAGCTGCATTGATTGTGAACATCGACCCCTCTCACATTGACCCTGGACAATCCGGTGATCAGGGTGACTTTACTTCCCACTTTTTTGAGTGGGCTCAGGGTGGGCATCGAGAGAAAGTCAGGGTTGTCTTTTTCCGGAAAAAAGTGATCTCTCACAAAGCCCATCGGCGAATAAAATGAGGCGAAACGCAATGGCGGCTCTTTCTCTTTCTTTGTTTTCGGTTCCGCGGCAGACATCTCCAGCCAAGGGAGAGCCATCACGCTGCCGCCGGCACCAAGTAGAAATTTGCGTCGGTCGAGGGATTTCATTGCTTTGTAATTTGGGTAAATATGGGATGAACCGCAATGTTTTTGATGACGGCTCTCATTCGGTAGTGATCTTTTTTGCTCGCTTCTGCGATTTCACCGATCGCAATCCGATCTGCAAAAGTCAGTTCCCGCCCCAAGGCATAAGATAAAAGGTGCCCCACGAAGGCCTTCGCAAATACCTCTTCCTCAGCGAGGATCGCGTCCTTGAATCCAACGACATCCTTGAACTCATGTTTGCCAAACAATTTTCCGCTCGCATCCACCTTCAAGCCGGTTCGGTAATCATTCCTCCACCGACCCAGTAAATCGTAATTTTCCAGGACAAACCCAAGGGGGTCGATCTTTTTATGGCAGCCCGCACATTGAATGTCGCTGCTGTGCTGTTTGAGTTTTTCCCGGACCGTTAAACCTTCCTTTTTGAGCGTTATGTCATCCGCCTTCAAGTCAGGAATATCGTCTGGCGGAGGCTCGGGAGGATCGTTAAAAATGACCGAAGAAACCCAAGAGCCCCGCGTGATTGGCAGTGATCGAAACGGACTTGAGGTCATCACCATCACCGCTCCGGTCGTGATGACGCCGCCATATCTTCTGTCGGTGAGCGGCGTTCGCGTATAGGCAATATCGCGCAGATTAACATTGATCCCATAGGTCGCCGCCCTGCCTTGATACCATTCGCTCAACAAGTGACTGCGGTAAGTGAAGTCGGAATCCACCAGTTCCGTAATTGGCCGATTTTCAATGAAGACGGTCTCGAAATTCAAGAGCGGCTCCAACATCATATGCATCCCTCTCTTGTATGAGATTTTGTCATCGCCACCAAAGTAATATTCCCGGTGCGTTTTGAAATCAGGTGAGGCCGACACCACATTGTTTAACTTTAACCACTGGGGCGCAAAGCTGTCGCAGAAGTTTTTCACGCGACGATGATTGAGCATGCGATCCACTTGCCCGTTCAACACCTTGAAGTCGGGAAGCCTCCCTTTACCGGCCAATTCCAGAAGTTCATCGTCGGGAATAGAGCTCCATAGAAAGAGCGAAAGGCGCGTGGCAAGATTAAATGAGGCCTGATTGGGTGAGGCCTGATCTCTTTCGTTGTGAACGAAAATAAACCTCGGAGAAGCCAAGGCCGCCGAGACAACATCCTTCATGCTCCGAGTGAAATCACCGCTCTCCTTATATTGTTTGTCAAAATACCCCGTGTAGAGCTTCAGCGTTTTCTCATCGGCGGGAGATTTGAACGCCTTTAGAAGAAATTTCTCGATTCGCTGATGCCCAACTTTCTCAATCGGCTCTTTGAGTTTTGGCCGGACTTCCTCGGGCAATTTCCAACTGCCCGTCATCTCCTCTTTTGCGACGCCCTGGTCCCCGGACGCGATGCTATGAATTTGAAGTTGGCTCAATCCGGATCGGTAGAGACGAATGTCGTTCAGATCTCCATGAAAGGGCTCGTTGCCATGTGAACCGACCGCCATCGGCTGTGTGCTTTGCATATTGAGCTTGCCCGCAATCGCCTTGCTGCCGACCTGCTTTCCGTCCACGTAGAGAATAAGGTGTTTACCGTCGAACGTCCCGGCAACGTGATGCCATTTGCCGTCGCCGAGCGTTTTGGGTTCCACCGGGGCGCCGAATTCCTCGTAATGCCCTGCGATGCCCGCTCCCATCCAGAGCCCCCAGGTGTCGCCTGTCCTCCCGATGCTCAACAGTTGGCGTCGCCATGAATCCTCCCGGCGGACGAT
>JBLHKE010000338.1:0-8100 GCA_047619485.1 Verrucomicrobiales bacterium
GGGAGTTGCGACACACTCCAGTTGCTACGGCATGCTTCGTGTCGACGACGACCGCTTCCTCATCGCGACCTTTCAAGATGCCGGCAGAGACGCCGCCGGCCGGCCGCACACTTTACGCATCGACTGCCAACTGACATCAGCGGAGTCGCTGCGAGCAGCGTGGGCGAGTTTAACCAGCCAAGAGCTGCCGACACCGATCCCCGCCTCAAACCATCTAGTTATCATCGGAGATCCAAGCAGCTATTCCACCAGCCTATAGGCGTCAGTTTAGAAAGGGCGCAGCCATGTAGCGTCGCCTTGAGTTCGGTAAAGGAGAATATAGAGCATCCGTGAGCACCTCATATCCAAAACGAATATAGCCACAACGAACCTGCTGACCGAACACCGTCTCGGCCGCCCTTTTCCAAAAAACATTTCGCCCTACTTGCGCGCGCTACGCCTCCTCAAACCCCACCGAACATAGCTTTGCATAGAGCCGACCTTCCTCTAGCAACTCCTCGTGCGTCCCGCGCTCGACAATCGCGCCGTCCTCCAAGACACAGATCAGATCGGCTTCGCGCACGGTGGTCAAGCGGTGCGCGATCACAAAGCAGGTGCGGTTCTCGCGCAGGTTCATCAGCGCCTCTTGGATCAGGCGCTCGGTCTCGTTGTCGACGGCGCTGGTCGCCTCATCCAGCAGCAGGATCGGCGGGTTCTTCAAGAGGGCACGTGCGATCGAGATCCGCTGCCGCTCGCCACCACTCAATCGGGTTCCCCGCTCGCCCGTAATGGTGTCGATCCCCTCCGCCAACTCGCGGACAAAATTCTCGGCATTGGCTGCACGCAGCGCGCCCCAGAGTTCCTCGTCGCTCGCCTCGCGCTTGGCTAGCAGCAGGTTGTCACGGATACTTGCGTTGAACAAAAAACTCTCCTGCGTCACGTAACCAATCCGGTCGCGTAGCCATTCCTTCGACAACTCACGCACCGGCCGGCCATCGACGAGGATCCGCCCCTCGCCGCACTCGTAGAACCGAGTCAATAGATTGAGCAAGGTCGACTTCCCTGCCCCGGTCGGACCGACAAGGGCGACGGTCTGTCCTGATTTCGCCTCCAGTGAAACCTGCTTTACCACCGGGGTATCTCCGTCATAGGAGAACGAAACCTTTTCGAAGACGACATCACCACGGAACGAGTCGGGTCGAGCGCCCTCCTCCAGATTCTTCTCGTCATCCATGTCGAGAATCGAAAAAACACGCTTTCCAGCCACCACGCCACCAACGAACATTTGAGTCAGCGTGTTGATCCGCGAAATTGGATCGTAGAGGTATCCCCAGAGAAACAGGAAGGCACCAATCTCACCTGGCGTGAGTTCGCCGGTCAGCACCCAATAGCTGGCCGCCCCCATCATCAGGGCAATCCCGGACTCGGCGATCAAAGAAACCGCGGGCCAGGTCATCGCGTTCGCCTTCGCCACTTTCATCTGGGTGCGGTGGACGACCCCACTCGATTCCGAGAAGCGCTCTAACTCCTCCGGTTCCACGGTATAGGCCTTGATCTGGCGGATACCGGCGATGTTGTCATGGAGGAGTGAGTTCAGCTCGCTCGAGGCCTCTTTCGCCTCCCGGTAGCGCGCCTCATTCTTGCGCGAATAGAGCCAAGTCGCCAGCGCGACGAATGGCATCGGCGCGAGCGTGATCAAGGTCATGCCGAAGTGCATCGAGAACATGTAAGCCAGAACGATGACGAGTTGCAACACGCCACTCAAGCCCTGGCTGATCCCCTCGACGATCACCCGCTCTATTGCCGGGACGTCGCTGCCGACTCGCGTCATGATATCGCCGGTCGCTTGTTTATCGAACCAGCGCATTGGCAGACGCTGGATTTTCTCGTAGAGTCCATTGCGGAGATCATGGACGATCCGCTGGCCAAAACCGGTGTTTAAATATCCTTGCGCCATCATCGAAAGCTGACGCAGGAAGATCGCCCCGATCGCCATCAGGGCAGTGGGGACAATGAGATCATAGCGTTCCTCCGCGATGACGACATCGAAAAAGCGCTGCGTCATCGCCGGCAGCGCCAGGACGAGCACCGTGGCCACGGCCGTGAGGATAAACGCTACCAGCGCCTGCACCGGATAGTGCCGGCTATAACCGAGGATTCGCCAGAGAGTTTTCATTGAAAGGGAGAGCCAAAGACGGTCGAGCGAGGCACAAAGTCAATCCACAATGGGCTAGTGCCCACCTCTCGAAAAACAAAAAACCCTCCCCCGTTAACGGGAGAGGGTTAGATTCAAGTTGTCGTTCGCTGGTCGATGCCTTCCGGAATAGGAGGCATCCAGAGATAGCTTCAGGAGGCTACTTCTTTTTTGCGTCGCGCTTCTTCTTCGCCCAGTAGGCCTTCATTTTCTTAGAATGAGCATCTTTCTCGGCTTGAGTCCGCTTGCGGCCACCTTTCTTCTTGGCGACCGTATTCGTGGCAGCCGTAGGGGCAGCCTTCGGTCCTGGCTTGCGGCCAGCACGCTTGGTATTCGCTCTCGGCCCAGGCTTCTTCCTGCCCGAGAGAATTTGTGCCAACTCTTGTTCAAGTTGTTCGATCTCGTCGCGTACATCCGCGGCACGCCTCAAATCGGCAGCGGTCAGGTTATCTAGGTTACTGTTCATTGCTCGATAATAGCAGAGGCTAAACATTGGTCAACTAGTAGGAATGCGCTAAAGAGCTTGTATATCCAATAGACATAGAAAAAATTACTTGGAATCTGCTGGATTCTCATACCAGACGACGCCCAATCCATCCCGTTCCTCGCAGGTCAATACATCCAAATCGCCGTCAGCATCCAGGTCGATCATTTCAATCAGATCGAATTTCTGCCCACCGAATCCACCAATATCATGTGCTTTTGAGTCACTCTGAGCCGGATCGATCGGCTGCCAGGCGACACATCTCACCTTCCCCCCACCTCGATTCGTCGTGATTAGATCTCGTCTCCCGTCCCCGTTGATATCAGCAATCGCGAGCGATTTCCCGTGAGGCAAGCCAAACGGGAGACGCTTTTGTTGGCTGGCCCAAGCAACCCGCACCCCAGCCTTCCGGCGGAACAACTCGCAATAACCATTGCGAGTGCTGACGACGACATCGCGGCGGCCGTCCGACTCAAGGTCTTCGATGCGCAGAAACATCACCTCTTTCCCCAAGGCACCGATCGGATGCTCTGACCACGGCATGGCGACCTCCTGTGGTCGTTTCAACCAAAAGACGCCAGCGCGCGCCCCCTTGCGATCACTGAATACAAGGTCCTCGCGTCCGTCCGCATCGATATCCTCGGCCTCGATCGACATGATCCACCCGGCATCACGGAGGCGGTTCAGCTTCCATGCCTTGAGATCCCTTGGATCATTCGGTGACTCGAGCCAACTAATCGATGCCCCCTTGCCCTTCGAACCGACCACTAGATCGACTCCACCTAAGCCATCCACTTGCATCGGCAACGCATACATCCACGCTTCCTTCCCGCGCGCGGCCGGGAACGGCTCGGTGTGCCACGCCTTCGGATCGAGCAAGCGCGTGCGATCCCGTGGAGCCCAGTGGACAAAAATCGAGCGCGTCTGCCCCTCGCAACAGCTGACGACATCAAGCGCACCGTCCTGATCCAGATCGACGAACACCGCATCCTCGGGAGAGTCGACTCTCCCGACTGTCACCGCTGGCCAGGGGCGGGCCGCCTTGTCGGCTCCAGGGTTCAGATAGGCGCGAATCAGCCCGCCTTCCTCCCAGCCAGTGACCACATCGGCTAAGCCGTCGCCATTCAGGTCACCGAGACGCACCCCATCCGCCCCCTGAGAACTACGGTCGATCGTGTGACATTCCCAAGCGGGCAGAGGTGAAGATTCCTCAGACATTCCCATAATCGGAAAGAGGACGAGCGAGAATATCAGCGGAGGGAGTAAATAGCAGGCATTTCTCATAAGTGCTTAATTTTCAATAAACCACATCCAATTTACGCAAAACTCACAAGTATTTCGAGCTTCTTAACATTCTACTTACCAATAAATATTATAATTTTAATAATATTCAGCTTGAATGTTATTCAGTGTCGTGTAAATTATAATTGTTATGAATCATGGCGATTATTATGGTCTCCACGGTCAGTAAGTTCTAAAAATCTTTCATCAATTCGCCGTTTTTGCTGAATGACCAACGATTCAGACGACTCACTAGCAAACCATACAAGCAAACAACCTTGCCATCTTAAAACGTGGCAGCCGGCGACCCCGGCAAACCCAAAACAACTGACCAACCATGAAGATGCAGCCGACCGACTTCGGAAACCAGCGATTCAACATCACCCGTATCTACGACACGATCATCGATGTCGAAAACGGGGAAGCCGCCTTTGAGATTGAACTGCGCCTGCGCCATACCCAGCAGAAGCTGTTCTTCGGCTTACTCGACACTGACAGCCTAGACAAGCACAGCTTCTCTACGAGCAGCGGTATCGCGATCTCCATCGATCCAGTCAGTGGTGAGATCGTCGACATGATCAACTCGCAGGGCATCATCGGTTACTTGGAGAACACCCCGCTCGAAGAATGCGAGTCCATCTTCCTTTGTATCGACGTCGAAAAACTCCGTAGCATCTTCATCCCGAAGATCACGGTCGGCGAAGAAAAGATCCTCCACCCTGCGCTCCACCTGTCGAACCAGCAGCCCATCAGCCTCGTGGTTGGTAGCACTGATTCAGCCGCTGGTGCGCTTTTCGAAAACCCGCACTTCATGATCACTCGGCGCACGCCCGGCATCTCCGCCTAGGCGGCATCCCATTATTTAAACCTAGAGGAGCAGTTTTCTACATTTATAACTCCGGGGAGTAAGGAGAGAGACTACCCGGAGATATATAGGCGCCAATGCTACGCGGTTTGAGGGAATCGCTATTGGCCAATGAGCCGCGATCGTTTACAATTTGCGATCGCGGCTCAATCCTTTTCTAGCGGGAGCACGGGAGCGAGGGCGTCCAGCCGGCACCGTGCATCAACCTGATCTGGGCGTCGTTCTTAGGGCTTGTCAGTAAATAACTCCTACAGGGCACCTCCGGAAACCTGCTGTGGAAATGGGGCGCAGAGAAAATTCCCGCTGGCGAGGCGATAAACGCTAAGCTATCTGGTGATAGTGGGCGCTTTAGCAACGAAGACAGCGGGGATTTTATCAAGCTCCAGCCCGCATGAGGTTTTCGGAGGTGCCCTACAATCTGCTGGTTATTTTGGCCATCACCCGCGTTAGCTTCCAACTCAAATAGCCCGCTATAATCGCTGAAATCTGCCTTGGTGCTGGCTAGAATTCCTGCGCATCTTTGTATGACTTATTTCCTGACAACCCCTTAGGGCGTGTTCGGATGCGGGCTAGAAGCCCATTGGCGTAAACCTAAGCGATGCTTCCGCGGCGTCGCGCTGCTGATCCCCCAACTACAGAGAGTGACGAAAGACTCGGGCGCCGCAGGCGATGGGATTTCCCGACAGTCTCTGGAGCCTAAGAGCCGATGGGCTTGAAGCCCACGCTCCCGTCGTTACGCGCTACCGTCGCGCGCCCTTTGCGCGGAACTCCTCGCTGAACTCGGAGTCGTTGCGGCGTTTCTGGAAGTGCAGTTCCTGGACGCGCCGACCATCGGCCTTCGAGACAGTGATCTCGTAGTCCTCAATGCGCACCTTGCTGCCGGGTTCCGGCAGGCGACCGAGTAGTTGGGTGACATAGCCGCCGATGGTGCTGACATCCTTTCCTTCCAGTTCGATCTTGGCCTCAGTCTCCAGATCGTGGAGGTTCGCCCCACCATCGGCAAAAAATTCATCGTCGCTGACCCTGCGGAACTCTGGCTCCTCGTCGTCGAATTCATCTTGGATCTCGCCGACCAACTCGGCCATGACGTTGTCCATCGTCACCATGCCGACGGTGCCGCCAAACTCGTCGACCGCTAGGGCGATGTGCGCCCTGTTGGTAAGGAAAAAGTTGAGCAGCTTGTCGAGCGGCATCATCTCAGGAACCTCCTTCAGCTCGCGTTTCACCGCCATCACGTCAGGCTTCTCCAACCCGATTTGGGTCATCAGATCTTTGACGTGGACGAGGCCGATCGGGTTGTCGACGTCGTTGCCATCGAGCAACGGGAATCGTGTGTGCTGCGATTCGACCGCCGCCTTCTGGATCTCCGCGAATGGCAAGGCAGCATCAAGGAAAATGATCTCGTTGCGCGGCGTCATGATATCGCGGACGACGAGATCGTTGAGCGCGAGCGCGTTGATCAGGATATCGCGCTCAGTCTCGGTGACCTCGGAGGATTTCTCGCTCTCTTCAACCAGCAGGGCGAGTTCATCAGCGCTGTGCACCAGTTCGCCCTCGGACACACCGTCGATCTTGAACAGGGCTTTGAGCAGCCAGTTCGAGATATGGTTGAGCACCCAGATCGGGGCGAAGAAGACTACCCAGAAAAACCGCAGTGGTCTCGCGACGACCAGCGCAGTGCCGACGGAGCGCTGGATGGCGAGCGTCTTCGGCACCTGCTCGCCGATGGTGATGTGCAGCAGTGTGAGTAGTGAGATGGCGATCGCCCATGAGATCGTGTGGAGGACGGCGGCGGCGAGTTCGATCCCGAAACTGTGTGCACAAGCTTCGATAAAGGCGGCGATCCAGCGTTCGCCGAGCGCACCGAGCACCAGGCTGCTGACGGTGATGCCGAGCTGGCAGAGCGAGAGGTACGGGTTGAGGTTGAGCAACATCAAACGCGCGAGAGTGGCGTTGCGATTGCCCTTGAGTGATAGTTCGTCCAGCTGGCTGGCGCGCACCTTGACCAGTGCGAACTCGGCGGCGACAAAAAAACCGTTCAGTAGGACGAAGAATCCAATGATGAGAACCTGGCTAATGATCTCAGGGGCGCTGAGCGGGAATGTGGCAATGAGAGCCACGCAATCCGCCAGCATGGATATGGGAATGGGTTCTGTCACTGGTTCGATCCTATAATCCTGAGCCGGATCAGAGCTTTTCGTAATTCCCGTCGCAGCGTTTCTCCAAGATCGTGAAACCTGCCTTTTTCGCGTCCGAAACCGATAGTGGCTTGGTGATCTTCGGGGTGTTGACTTGGCCGATGAGTTTCTTCACCGGCCGCTTGCAGATCGGGCAAACTTTCAACGGTTCTCGATCGACCGGGCGGCGCAACTCGAATCCACGTGAACAGGTTCGACACCCAGCCTCGGGATCGTCAGAGATGTATTCGTAAAGCGGCATCGTCCCCTATTCTAGCGGATCGCCAGTGCAGTGTGAAGACTTGAACAGAACAATGGCCCGACGCCCATTGCGGGTCGTCGAGCCATCTGAAAAATTTTCACAGTGGGGTGCCGTCCTCCAAGCAGGAGGAACGACCAGGCAACTTTCGTCTACCAACTGGATTTGGTGACCCCCGGGATTAGACCCTGGGACGCCATTTCGCGGAAAGTGATACGGCTCATCTTGAAGCGGCGGAGGTAAGCACGGCGTCGTCCAGTGACCTCGCAGCGGTTCACGACACGGGTAGGGCTTGCATCACGCGGCAGCATCGAGAGACTGACGTAATCGCCCTTCTCCTTCAGCTCTGCACGGAGCTTTGCGTATTTTTCGACTGTGCGCCTTTTGCGCTCGTTTCTTGCTATCCAGCTTGCTTTTGCCATAAGATGTTGGGACTTTTAGCTGGTCTTAGCGCGATTTCAAGCATTTTTGGAGAGATTTTTCACGCTGGGCAAAATAGGCATCGATAGAAGGTGCCGAAAACCCGCTGGAAGCAGTAAAATTGGCCTGTTTGCCGCCACGTCGGTTGGCAGTCGAAGCCGTAGAATTGAGCGACTGGCTTAGGCATTGGGGTTCGATTGCCAACCGAAGTTACGCCCAACCAAAGGCGCTGAGAAGTTCGGCCGGACTTTCGATCACCTGCAGCGCACCGGCCGCGCGAAGTTCATCCACTGAGCGAAAACCCCAAGAAACACCAATCGCGGCCATCCCAGCAGCCTTTGCCGTCAGCATGTCGACATCGCTATCTCCGATATACAAGCAATCGGCAGGCTCCACCCCGAGCAATCCGGCCGCCTCGATCGCGCCTGCCGGATCGGGCTT
>JBLHKE010000339.1:0-8090 GCA_047619485.1 Verrucomicrobiales bacterium
AGTTTCTTGACAGCTTGGAGTGCTTCTCTGTTGCCGAACAACAGGCTAAGCTCGCGGATTTTTCCGGCGAGCTGAGGGTCTTTCGCTGCGCCGACAAACGGGATCCATGCCTGCGGCTGTGGAGCGTTTTTCCATCCGGTGAACGCGTCACCAATGCCGTCGAGCACCGCGGCCTGGATCTCTGTATTCGCTTTGACACTAGTGAGGAGGAGCAGGTTGAGCGGGATGCTGTTGCTCTCGAACCCCCCGGCCAAGCTGCGGGCGATCCAGCGCTGGAGGGTTGGCCATTTCGTGGAGCCGGCGATCCGGGCGAGTGCCATCGGATCTTCATCCATCAGCGGGATCAGGCCATACCAGACCATCGACGGTTGATTGTGATCGGTGGCGTCTTCCCCGCGGCTGGCGAGCGCTTTCCCGAGTAGCTCTCGCTGCCTCACAGGCAATCGCTGCAGCGTTGATGCCAATGTTAGTCTAACGATTCCTGAAGGGTCGCTCTCCGCCATCTTGACGAAGCGGCCGATGTCTGGTGACTCATCGGCGAGCCACATCGGTCCGAGGATGCTATCGATTGGCTGCTTGTCGGTGAGTAGGCGGATCGCCCAAGCGCGTAGGTGCTCGTCCTCGTGTTCGAGAAGCGCGTGCAGCAGCTCTGGCTTTGCCTCACGGATGGCCTTTAGTGCCCACAGGGTGCGCAGTTTGATCAGCGGGTCGCTCTCGTCTTGAAAAAGTGCATGCAGAATCGGCGCGTGTTCGTTCTTCAGTCGGCGTCGTAGCTGGCGTTCGTACCAGACGTTGGGATGCTTCAGCATCCGGTCGATGCCTTCCTTGTCCAGTTTCTCGAGATCGCTCAGGTCGGGGGCCACGGTTTCACCGCGGCTGATGCGGTAGATCCGACCGCTGCTGCGGTGGACGCCGGTGCTGTCGTGGCACTCGCCGGTGTCGCTCCAGTCGAGGATGTAGGCTGAACCATCTGGTCCCTGGCGGATGTCGATGCCCCGGAACCACTGATCGCCAGTCAAGAAAATGTCGTCCTCGTGTTTGCCGACGTAGCCGCATCCGCGGCGTTCGAGGCGTTCGACGTTGGTGCGCAGGCCGTGCATGTTCATCGTGTAGAGCCGGTGGCGCATTGGCTCTGGCCACTGCTCAGCCTGGTAGATCATCATGCCGATGTGCGCGTGTCCACCGCCGAAATCGTTGGCGGCGCCGGCGCGTGATTTGGTCCAGTGTTGGCCGGTGTCGAAGTGCCAGTGGTCGGCGTGCATGTCGAGTCGTTTGTAGACGCCAGGGTTCGGGTCAGCGCCGAAGCTCTCTAGAAAGTGCGCCCCTGGGATGCCGTGCCACAGGTGGCCGTTGACGGTGTTGATGAAAAATAGTTCGCCGTGTTGATCCCAGTCGTGCCCCCATGGATTCGTCGTGCCGTGGGTGATGACCTCGACGACCTCGCGGGTCGGGTGGTAGCGAAAGATCCCGCCCTCCATCGTGGCCCTCTCCCCGATTGGTGTGCCGGGTGTCCCGGGCGTGCCGGGACAAGAGTGACCGCAGCGGCCGTAGAGCCAGCCGTCAGGTCCCCAGCGCAGCCCGTTGGCGAAGTTGTGGTAGTTGTTCTTCGCGACGGTGAAGCCATCGAGTTTGACAATCGGTTTGCCGTCCGGGATGTCGTCGCCGTCCTCGTCCGGAATGAAGAGCAATTGGGGAGGGCACATGGCCCAGACCCCACCCTCACCGACCTCGACGCTGGTGAGCATCTGGAGCTGGTCGGTGAATACCTTGTGCTCATCTGCTTTGCCGTCGCCGTCCTTGTCGTGGAAGATGAGGATGCGGTCACGTAGCTCTAGGTCAAAACGCTTCTTCCGCTCGGCGTAGGTAAAATTCTCTGCCACCCACATCCTGCCGCGGTGATCCCAGGCCATCGCGATCGGGTTGCGCACCTGTGGTTCTGTTGCGAAGACGGTGGCTCCGAACCCATCCGGGAGTTCGATCAATTTCAGCGCTTCCGCCGCGCTGGGTGGAGTGGCATCCTTGTCTGCCTCGCTGTTATAAGGCTCGGGGAACGTCTCAGGATCTGCTGCGTGGGCGGGCGATACCAACAGAAAATAGATCAGTGATAGGGGCAGGCGGGTCATGCGCCCAGAATGATGGGTTGCACCCGGTAATGCAAGCGCGCCGTCCCGATTAGGCTCGCTGCCGGCGACCCAGGAGGAATACGGCCCCTGCTAGCGCTAGGATGCCAGTGCTCGGCTCGGGGATCGTCGCGCTCGTATTCGGGAGCAAGGCGTCGCCGTGGTTGTTAGCCTCCGGTGAGGCTGGCGATTTCGTCCGCGAGCGCGCCTTCGATGGGGATGGTTGGTGTGCCGTAGTGGTAATTTTTTGAGGCGTGGAAGAACCGGCTCCATCGAACAACCAGACACATCCGATCAAGCCCGAAAGGCAGGCGGCGATGGCACCTAACGGGAAACGGCGCTGGCGCCCGGTCGGTCTGGCCAGTGGCCTTTCAGAGGCCAGCTCGGCGCGCTTGTTCTGTAAGTCGCTGAGGAATGATTCACCTTGTTGGCGGAGCGCTAGCTCTGCTTCCGGATCGAGCGCACCGATCACTATCCGTTCATCGCTGAGCTGCCGCATCGACTCGAGTTGACCGAGCAGTCGCCCACCACGGTCGCGCAAGCTTTCGCGTGCTGCATCAGGAAGGGGTTCTTGGTTGGAAAAACTCATGCGCCCAAGCCCTCCTGGAGTTTTGACATGAAGCGCGCCTCCGCATTGCGGACTCCCTTTTCACTACGTGCGGGTAGTGCCTCGCACAGGGATTGGAAATCCGGACGGTCGGGGAAGTGCTGTAGGTAGATGTCGGCCACCGCGCGCTCGCCTGCTGATAATTTCATCTCGACGATCATCTTGCGGATCCGCTCGAGATCGCTACGTAGCTCGAACTGTGGGTAGATGATGTTGGCCTCTGGTGCCTCCTCGCTTAGCTCCTTGCCGACGCGCTGGTGGCGGATCTGGCGTTTCCATCCCTGGTGGATCTTGTTGCGGACGATCTGCTTCACGTAAGGAAGGAGTGTGATTTCGGCGTCGATTTCCCCGTCTGCCACCGCGCGGAAGGTGGGGTGGGGGCGGGCTCCGTATTCGAGAAGTTCCGCGATCGACTCGATCACCACCGAGGCGAGTTCATCGTAGTCGTCGGCATCGCAGCGGCCAGTCGCGGTTTTGACAACGGCGATCCCAACAGCCATCAGCACCTCGCCATACTCGTGGTAGAAGAACTCGACGACGTCGATGCGTGCGACCGGATCGTAGACCAGCAAGCCGATCAGCTGGGCGTCGTCGAGATCGCGGAAACGGTGCATTGGGAAGGACGGGTTCATGATTTCGTTCGTGAAAATAGGACGTTCTAGTAACTTATGTCCGAATAGGGCGACTTTACCCGGATTTTTTTCTGCTGAATGTCAGTGAATTTTTCTCGGGGAAATCTGGTGGTTCCCGACATCTGGATTGTGATGAACCCGGCAACGTATCCACCGCAGCAAGCGGACAGCCCGTTTCGCCAGCTGGCTTCCATTTGTAGGGCCGACGCTGCGGTGATTGATGCTTGGTTCGAAGGGCGATCCCGTGGCGGTGCGCGCCTCTGTTGCCTCGCGATCATCATCTCTGGCGGGCTCTATGGCTATACGCTCGGGTGTTGGCGTGCGCCACAAATGGGGGTCTATGTCGCTATCAAACTCCCGCTGCTTATTTTTGTTGTTCTATTAGTTAATGGGATCATCAATGGGATGCTGGCGCTGTTGCTAGGTAGCGAACTCTCATTCCGCCAGAGCCTGATGATGAGTCTCGTCGGATTCACCATCGTGACTCTGATCCTCGGCGCGCTTAGCCCGATCACTTTTTTTATGGTGTTCAACGCACCTGCGGTGGATAGCCCTGATGCCGCGCGCTGGCACCAGCTGTTCATGCTGACCCACACCTTGGTGATCGCTTACGCCGGTGTCATCGGAAACCACAAAGCCTACCGATTACTGGTCGCCGTCACCGGAGAGGTCGCCATTGCCAAGCGTACGTTCACCGCCTGGCTAGCGGTGAACCTATTGGCCGGTGCGCAGCTTTCCTACGTGATGCGCCCGTTCTTTGGCAACCCGCTGAGGCCGGTCGAATGGCTCCGCCCCGACGCCTTCAACGGCAGCTTCCCTGAGGTGTTGACGAACTCCGCCCTACAAATTCTCAATTGACCGAAAAGATTATGGACGAAGAAAATGACGACAGCCCAATTCGCGAACTCGGATCAGACCCGGTTCCTGATCCACCAGACCAGCCCGCAGAATCCAATTGCCCACTGCCGGATCACCCCGGACCTGTCGCGACCTTCGAGGCACTGTTGAAACGGCCGGTGACCTTGGTCGACGCGTTGATCAAGGGGGATCGACCGGGGGCGATCGTTGGAAATTTGTTGCTGACAACCATTGTTTGCCTCGGGTTGTTCGGCGTGGTGGTGGGCACCTATTCGATGGGGACGCAGCTTTGGGCAGCGCCACTCAAAATCGTAGTCGGCATGCTAGTTGCGGGGCTGATCTGTCTCCCAAGCCTCTACATCTTCAGCTGCTTGAGCGGTCTCGACGTGAAAATTTCTACAGCTGTCGGAGTTCTGTTCGCGACGATTTGTCTGACTTCACTGCTGTTGCTCGGCTTCGCGCCAGTCGTGTGGATTTTCTCCCAATCGATCAATTCGATCGGATTCATGGGGGCTCTCGTGCTGCTATTCTGGCTGATCGCGACCTACTTCGGGTTAGGGATGATCAATCGGACGGCTGACTATCTCGGGATGCAAAAGCGCGGTCATCTGGTCGTGTGGATGGGAATCTTCATCCTCGTCTCCCTGCAGATGAGCACTTCCCTGCGCCCGCTCGTTGGTAGCTCCAAGGAACTATTCACCAGTGAGAAGAAATTTTTTCTGACTCACTGGTCGGAGCAAATCGGCCGGGATGCGGAAGCGCAGGCTCGCGACCTGGGGATGGGTCGCAGTGGAGGGTCGAGCCAACTGGAGCGGGATCAAAGAATAGAAGAAAAGGAGGAAGATGCTTGGGAATAGGCGACAGGACGAAAGGCCACCTTGGCAAAAGCCGGATCAGAACGCTCAGCAGAGGCTTCGTGTTAACGTATGTCGCTGATTATTTGGTGATTCGCATCTGGTTCACTAGCAACGCTGGTGGGTGACCGAGTAACCGGGTGGTTGGCGTGACCGAACGACATCTCCCAAAGCCGATCGCAAGCAATCCCCACGTTTGGAAATGGGCGAAATTTCTAGCGATCTTCTACACTCCCATCCTCGTGATCGATGAACTCGTTACCGGTGCAGATCTGTGGCCGAGCTCAAAAAACAATAGTGTGTTCAGAGAGTTCTAATTGCATCAGTCCATCATATATGCTATTCTATCTGTATGCCTCGTTCTCGTTTCATTTTGCCTGCTGTCCATTCCAGTTCGTTCTATCACTGCTTGAGCCGTGTCGTGGATCGTAATTTTGTCTTTGAAGAACACGAGCGTGATGTGTTTCGAAAGATCCTGCGGCAGGTGGAGGCTTTTTCGGGGGTGCGGGTGTTGACCTGGACGATCCTCTCCAATCATTTTCACGTGCTGCTGGAGGTGCCGCCACGACCGGAAGTGCCACTGACGGACGATGAAATTCTTGGGCGTTGCCGGGCGCTGTATTCGGTGGATCAGATGGTAGTCGTCGAGTGGGATTTTTCCGAGGCGCAGCGTATCGGTGGTCGCATGCTGGAGCAATTGAGAACACGCTACTTAAAGCGGATGTGGGATTTGAGCGAGTTCATGAAAACGCTCAAGCAGAAGTTTACGCTGTGGTTCAATCGGACACACGACCGGGTCGGTGTTCTCTGGGAGTCCCGTTTTAAAAGCGTGATCGTCGAGGGTCACTGGAACTCTCTACTGAAGGTGGCGGCCTACGTTGATTTGAACGCTGTAAGGGCTGGTCTCGTTCATGACCCGAAGGACTATCGCTGGTGTGGCTATGGCGAAGCCGTGGTCGGGGATCGTGCTGCGCGGCGGGGGATTTCGGCGGCATTGCATGATCTCAAGGAGGATGCAACCTGGGGTGACGCCGGCCCGCGCTACCGCAAGATCCTGTTCGGGATCGGCGAGGAGAATCAGGTTCGACCCGGGCTCTCTCGGGCGGCTGTGGCGAAAGTCTGGTCGTCGGGCGGGAAGCTCTCCTTGGCGCAGTTGTTACGCTGCCGGGTGCGTTACTTTAGCGATGGTTTGGCGGTCGGCCGCGAGTCGTTCGTAGAGTCGGTTTTTGCCGTGATGAGGGAGGCGTTCACTCCACAGCGAAAAACGGGATCGCGGAGGATGATTGGTAGCGGTTGGGGCGAGTTGCGATCGGCGCGGGCGCTGCGAGTCAAGCCGGTTGATCCGGGGTAGTTCTCTGTCACACTTCGATCGATGGGTATCCGCCAGAAGAATGGAGCGCTGGTTTCGTTGCCGAAGTCTTGATGATACCTATCCACTCAGCTATCACCGCATCGCCATCCAATCATTTTAGACGTGGACGATGATGGGCTGGGGGGAGGGCTTCGTCGCGGCAGGATCTAGGAGCCGCTTTCAAACGATTGGCTAGAGATCTAGGCTTGAGAGAGTTGTTTCTAGGTCAAGTTCTTCCGAGAGCGCTTTGTCGTAAGCCGTGTTTAGAAGTTTCGGATCTGGAATCACGTTGATCCTGCCTAGGACGAGGCGGTCGGCATACCAGCAGGTTCCGACGGTTGCGTCATCGCAAAAATCTCTATCCTGGTGTCAGGTGCACGCGTCGTGGAGCATTTCGAAGTCCTCATCGGGAAGGTCGAACATCTCGCTCTGCAGTTTGCTCGCCAGTTCCGCCCCGCGCGCGCCATGTCCCGGATCGGTGCCGTCGGAGAGTCGGCAGGAATCGTGGAAGAGCGCGAACAGCTCAACGATCACTCCATCGGCAGGACGCGTTGTTGGAAAAGTTTGGTATCGTCCAAAGCGGATGCGAGGCCTGGCGGCAGGCAGAGAACGACGAGGAGGTGGCGCAAGAGCATCACGTGCGGTAACATCGACACCCGTGTAAATCTCGACCCTACTTGCGCACCGCGTTGCGGTAGTTGACGATGCCGTCGGCGACGGCGGTGGCGAGCTGTTTTAGGTAGATCGGGTTAGAGATCCTCTGTGCCTCTGTGCGGTTGGTCAGGTAGCCTGCCTCGAGTAGGATGGCCGGCTTGTTGATGCGCACCAGCACCCCCCAACGCGCTCGGCGGATGCCGCGATCGCTCACGTCCATGTCATGCATGACCGCGGCGTGGACGGCAGTGGCGAGCGCGATGTTCTCTGAGTCTTGCGCGTTGCCCGGCAACCGAATCTCGTCCGTTTCTTTCGGTCCATCGAGGGTGGACTCGGCGCCTTGGGGAGGCAGGGCGTAGGTCTCGACCCCGCGCACCGAGCGGCTGCGGCTATTGTTGAAATGGAGGCTGACGAAGATAGAGTTGGTGATCGTGTTGGCGTACTTAACGCGGTCGAGCAGCGACAGTTCCTGGTCGCCTGTCCGTGTCATCTTTACACGAAAATTACGCCGCTCGAGCTCCGCCTTGACGAAGTTCGCGAGTCGCAGCGCGTGAGTTTTTTCATTTCCGTAGAGGCCGTAGGAACCGGTGTCCTCGCCGCCGTGCCCAGCGTCCAGCACGACCGTCTGAAACCCGGCCGACTGCCGGACGAAGCGTGGGCGTAGTACTGGGTCGAGCAGCTTGGTGAGGTCCATCTTGGAGATGAGGTAGTTGCCATCTTTGGAGGCGATGTTTCTACTGAGGATGAACTTGGTGTTGTTGATGTAGAGGTTCTTAGTGCCGTAGCGCATCGTGACGACCACGTCCGGTGAGGAGAAAAGTAGGGATCCCTTGCTGGTCTTGTAGGTGTCGAAGCGGTAGAACGCCTTGAGGCTCTGCGTTGTGATGTAAGGATCACCTTTGTATTCGACCTCTTCCCACTCGGCGTCGATCTGCTGCGCCTGGCACAGCGGCGCGGCGCCAGCGATCGCCAACAAGACGATCACTGCGAGGGTGGCGCTAACAGCTTGTTTTT
>JBLHKE010000340.1:0-8064 GCA_047619485.1 Verrucomicrobiales bacterium
CCTCGAGGAGAACCGCAGCGAGCGCGAAGCCTACCTGAACATCGCCCGTTACTGTGACACCCATCACAACAACGACGATGAACTCAAGCAGAATGCGCTGGAGTATGCCGAGATGGCGCTGGAGAAATTTCCGACCGACCACGTGGTAATCGAATTTCTTGCGCGAATGTTAGTCGAGCGCGGTGATAAGGAGCACGCGGAGGATGTCCTCGAAGAGGCGCTCGAGCGGGAGGTGGATGATGGCGACTACTGGCTGGCGATGGGTGGCATCGCCCGCGATGTCTGGCCGCTGCGCAACGAGCGGAACCGCGAGCGTGTCATGGGGGTCTACGAGAAGGCGCTTCGATCTGACCCTACTAACCTCGATATGGTGGAGCAGGTCGCGCAGTTCTTCCGCTCGGCAGGTAGTACCGAACGGGCACTGCAGATCTACCAGGCGCTGGTGCTGCGTAGCCCCGATCGGCTGTCGGCACGCAAAGACCTAGCAGAACTCTTCTGGCAAGCTGGGCAGCAAGACGAGGCGATCGCGGGTTTGGAGAAACTCGTTCAGATCAATCCAGGCGCGATCGAGGTGCACCGGATGCTCTCGGAAATGTACCTTGCGCAGAAGGATCTCAAGCGGGCCACGCAGCATAGCGAGACGATCGTCGAATCTGGTCAGGCAAGGATCGACGACTACCGGCGCCTGGCGGACTTCCAGCGTGTCGGCGACCGGGTCGGTGGTGCCTTGCAGACCCTGCGGCAAGGGGTTGCGGTGTTCCCGGACTCTCCGGAATTGAGCCATTCGCTTGGCATGTTGTATCTCGGTCTGGATCGTTATGCCGAGGCCTTCTCGGCGCTCGAGACGGCGGAGGGGCAGGCTGACGCGGCTGGGCGGAGTGATTTTCTCACCGAGGCATTCTATTTTGATTTTGCGGTCTCGGCTGAACGCTCGGGTGAGATCGAGAGGGCAGAGGAATTGTTCCGCAAGTCGATCGATCTTGTCTCCGATGACGCAAACGAGGACAAGGCGAAGTCGTTGAACTACATCGGCTACATGTGGTTGGAGCTGGAGAAGAACCTCGATGAGGCCGGAGAGATGATCAAAAAGGCGAATGAGTTGAAGCCTGACAACGGCGCCTACCTCGACAGCCTGGGTTGGTATTACTATCTCAAAGAGGACTACGACGAGGCGATTAAGCATCTGCTGCGAGCAGAGGAGTTGATGGCTGAAGACGCGCAGGAGGACAGTGTGATCTATGAGCACCTCGCGCGTGCCTACCTTGGCAAAGGCGATCGCGACCAAGCGAGGCGCTTCTGCGAGCGAGCGCTCGGGATCGAGCCAGACAAGGCGGAGCTCAAGGAGTTGCGTGAGCTGATCGAGAAGGGCGAGTAGGCGGATCGCATCATTTTTCGAGGTTGCCGAGAGAGCGGGCGGGACAGATGGGGGTAGCTGAACGTGCCTCCGCGTGTGAACAGCCTCTCAACCTCTCTGTAAATGCCCAAGAAATGCGGCAAATTTTTAGCGAATACAGTGATAGTTCGATCATCAAGGTGCGTTTTTTAAATATTCTATCCGCATCTGTTTATTGTTTTTGTTATGGTAAATTTCTTTAAACATTGACATTCTATCCGGAAATAGGTAGAAATGGGAGTAATGCAGGATTTTTATAGTTATCAGCGTGGCTTCTCTGAGCTTCCCATCTCGACCATGAGACCAGGAAGTGCGGTAAAGGCAGCCCTTGGCAAGCAGTTGGAGGCGTTCGAGAGCCTTGAACTCTCGTCGGAAGATCAGGGGTTCTTGCGGCTAGCGCAGACGCTCTTGGAGCCGATCGCTGGATCCATTTCCCGCTCTTGCTCCGACCGCGACGTTTGTGGATTGATCTCCTGAGCGAGCGCGGTATGAGTTCGCTGGCTGGTTGAAGCCAAGTTTTCTCGATGTCAGATCCAGCCTCCCCAGAACTAAGCACCGCCGGTTCTTCTAGCTCTGACGCAGAGAAAGTCCCTTGGTACCTCTGGGTGAATCTCCTGAGCCTTGATGCCGTGGCGGTGGCCGTGGTCTGGTTGTGGTGCTTCTCTGTCTGTGAGCACGTGCCGATCCTCCGTCCGATCTACATCTTGCTCGGGCTGGTCGTCTGGCTGGTCTACACACTGGATCGCCTCATGGACGCCCTGCGGATGAAGGACGAGGTCTGTAGCACGCCCCGGCACCGCTTTGCGAAGCGCTTCTTCGTGCCTCTAGTTCTCCTCTGCGTTGTCGTCGCGGCAGTTGCTATCTGGATGATTTTATACAAAGTGCCGTTCGCGATCGTGCCGCGCGGGCTGATGATCTCGCTCTCGATCGTGCTCTACTTCCTGATCCGCCTCGCGCCGCGCAGCCAGGCGCAGGTGATCCTTCCCAAAGAGATCTTCTGCGGACTGATTTTCGCGCTGGGGACGACATTCGTTGTCCACGAGTTGCCGAACAATTTCCCGCTCGGGATCATGACGGCGGAGTTTATCCTGTTCGCTGCCCTGTGCGCCTTGAACTGCATCGCAATCTCGGTTTGGGAGTGTGAGGAGGACGCCGTGAACGATCAGGGGAAATCGATTGTTCACAACTGGTCGGGCGTTCACATCTGGTACACCAAGGCCGCTTTTCTCCTCGCTGGCATCTCCGCCTGGCTGGGGATTCGCGGGGCGCCCGACTTCATGGCTCCGATCCTAGTTTCGGTGGCTTTGAGTGCTGCCCTGATCGGGGCGCTCGGATTGGCTGAAGGTGTTCTGTCGAAGAACCTGCGTCGGGTGTTGGCGGATGTCGCGCTGCTATCGCCGCTGGCCGTCGTGCCGATTTTGACCTAGGCAGATGAACTTCGATCGAGTCGCCCGAGTCTACCGGTTGCTCGAGCGGCTTGTGTTTGGTGAGGCCTTGCAAGTGGCGCGGGAGGCGCATCTCGAATCGGTCTGCCACCAGCCGCGGGTTTTGGTTCTCGGCGATGGTGATGGTCGATTTTTGGGCGCTTTGTTGGCGCAGCGGCCGAGGGCGCAAGTCGACTTGATCGAGGCGAGCGCAAAGATGATTGAACAGGCGAAGCAGCGGGTGCCGGGCGGTGCCGTGGTTGCTTTCGAACAGGTCGATGTGCTCGAATGCGCGCGATCCGATCGCTACGACCTGATCGTCAGCCATTTCTTCTTGGATTGCTTCGAACTCGAGCAGATCGAACAGATCGTGACCCGCTTTACTGCAAACCTCGAACCTGGAGGAGAATGGTTGATCGCGGACTTTCAAATTCCTGAGAATGGACGATTTTGGCGCTTGAGGGCGCGTTGTTTGCTGTGGATCATGTATCGATTCTTCCGCCTGATGACCGGATTGCGGGCGCCAGCGCTACTTGACCCACAGCCGGTGTTGGAGGCGGCTGGGCTCGTCTTGGATCGCCGTGTGGTCTCGAATTGCGGTTTTATCCGGTCGGATCGCTGGAAGAGAAAACGCTAGAGTATTTCGCCCCGGCGGGGCATGTATTAGCCTTGCCATGCATCCTCCTGAGCAGATTCCGAACAACGCCTATCCTACCCAAGAGGCACCTCCCGCGTATGTTCAATCGCCACTGACTACCCGACAGCCGGGCGCGCAGCAGGACGACGGGATTGCCAAGGGCTCAGCGATCGGAATCGCGGTGCTGATCCACGCGCTGATTTTTCTGCTGCTGACCTTCATCGTCTTGCAGACGATGAGCGATGACCCACCGGAACTGATCGTTGAATCCTCCGACGTCGAGGCACCGATTGTGATCAACCCGAAGCAGTTCGCCACGGCGACCAAGCCAAATCCCTCAGCTCCGAGCATGGCGAAGGCGATGGTGGTTTCGACCACCGCGCCGTCACTGATGTCGGTGCCGGCGATCGAGGATACCGATGAGTTCGAGATCGGTCTCGGGGACGCGTTTGGCGCTGGGCTGGGGATTGGTATTGGTGGGAGCGGTGGTGGCGGCATTGGGTTCTTCGGCAGCCGCTCGATGGCAGAGCGGGTGGTGTTCATCGTCGACGTTTCGGCATCGTTGAGTGACAAACAGTTTTCGATGATCAAAGAGGAGTTGACCAAGTCGCTCAATCGGCTGGCGCCGAACATAGAATACCAGGTATTGTTTTTCGCCGGGCCGACCTGGTTCGCGGAAGACGAAGTGGTCACGAAGGGCAGAGGTGCGAAGAAATTCACCATCAAACAGGGGCGCCAGGAATACGTCTGGACTACTGTCGGTGGCGCCCACCAGTTTTCGTTGCAGAACCGCAAGGATCTCCCGACAGCGAAGTGGCTACGTGCGAGCAAGGCGAGCCTGCACAAGACCAAGAAGCATATCGAGGCGGTGAAGAAGATGTATGGCACCGACTGGGAGTGGCCTCTGAAAGTGGCGCTCCAGCAGATGGAGCCGAAGCCGGATGTGATCTACTTCCTCACCGACGGGGTGACCGGAGGCGTCGAAGCAACCCTGAACGAGATCGCAAAAATCAATCGTAGCAAAGGGAGGAAATCGAAAATTAATACGATTTCGATGATGCAGCCCCGCGCGGCTGATGCGCTCCGGCAACTGGCAAAAGATGCCGGCGGGAAGCTGACGATCGTCAACGAGGACGGGACGACGACCGAGGACAAGATGCGCGGTGGGGGGAAGGCGGGCAAGGGTAAGGGCAAGAAGAAGCCTAAGAAGTAGGTCTGGGAAGATCGGTCGAATTTGCTGGCGGAGCGCCTCCAGCGTCTGTAGTCATAAGCACTATGATCCGATCTCTACTTGTGTGCCTGTTGGTGCTAGCTGCGCCCTGTTTGTTCGCGGCAGATCAGCCTCGTCCGAACATCATTTTTATCATGGCGGATGATCTGGGTTTTGCCGATCTAGGATGCTACGGGGGGACGGTGATCGAGACCCCGAACATCGATGGGATGGCGCAGGATGGGATCAGGTTTAACCAGTGCTACGCGGGGTCGACGGTGTGTGCCCCTTCACGCAGCGTGCTGGTGACAGGGCTGCATGCCGGCCACACGCGAGTGAGGGGCAACTTTAGCCGGGTGGCTGGTGTCGAGGGACTGGGTGGCGGCAGCGGGCGGGTGTCGCTCGAGGCGGAGGACGTGACAATCGCAGAAGTGATGAAGTCGGCTGGCTACGCGACGGGCATGGCGGGCAAGTGGGGTCTGGGTGAACCGCGGACGGCAGGGCTTCCGAATGCACAGGGGTTCGACGAGTGGGTCGGCTTTCTGAACCAGCGACGGGCACACTCTTACTATCCGGAGTATATCTGGAACAACCAGCACAAGGTCGTGCTGCCCGGCAATGAGGCTGGGGCGAAGGGGGACTATATCCAAGACCTGTTCGCGGCGTTTTCGTTAGGGTTCATCAAGAAGTATCAGGACGAACCGTTCTTCCTCTACCTCCCTTACTCCTTGCCGCACTCGAACTTCGAGATCCCCGAACTCGGGAAATATGCTGACAAGCCGTGGACCGATAAGGAGAAAACCTACGCGGCGATGGTGACGCGGTTGGATGCCGACGTCGGTAGGATTCTGGCGCTGTTAGGAGAGTTGGAATTGGAGGAGCAGACGATCGTGTTTTTCTGTTCGGACAATGGGGCGGCCGAGCGCTGGGATGGTCGGTTCAATAGTTCCGGTCCGCTGCGGGGCCGCAAGCGGGACATGTATGAGGGCGGGTTGCGTGTGCCGATGGTCGTACGTTGGCCGGGGAAGATAAAGCCGGGTAGTTCAAGCGACGTCGTCTGGGGGTTTGCCGACGTGATGCCGACCCTCGCGGAACTGGGCGGTGCCAAGCTCCCTAGCCAGAAACTGGACGGGGGGAGTGTCGTACCCACCTTGCTCGGAAATACCCAACCTGATTTGAGTGACAGGTTCCTCTATTGGGAGTTCTTCGAGCGCGGATTTCAGCAGGCGGCACGTTGGAAAGATTGGAAGGTGATCCGCGAGAAGAAGGGGGCGAGCCTTCGCCTGTATGATCTGAATGGGGACTTGGGCGAACGCAGCGACGTGGCGGCGGACCACCCGCAGATAGTAGAGAAGTTTGAAACGTTCTTGAAGGGCGCGCGCACCGAGTCGGCGGCCTGGCCGCTTGAATAGCTCGCTAGCCTCGCTTCACGTTCAGATCGCCGACGATCGTCAGCGGGGTGCCGAGACTGATGTGCAGTTTTTGACCAAGGCTCAGTGGGAACTGGGTGTGGTCCCCATCGATGAAGACGAGTCCACTGCGGGTCAGCGATTCCAATTCGATCGATTCTGCGTCAGTTAGGGTCGGGTTGGCCTTGCGCATGCCGCGATGCAAGTACTGCATGCGCTGATCGTCGAGTTGCATCAGCTTGCCATGTTCTTGGAACATCCACCCGGAAGAACCCGCTGCGGTGCAGGCGAGGAGGCCACTGTTGCGCGTAGCGCGTTCCGTCTCTGGCGTGACCTCCGGGGAGATCATCCTGTAACGGGTGGTTGCAGCCGGGTTCGGGTGGGCGAAGAGCACGTCATTGAGCACCGGTGGCCCGACTGGCTGGCCGTCGATCTTGACCTGCAGGCGGGTGGTAGCTGTCTGCGGCTGCGAGGATAGGTTCTTGATGAAATCAGTGACGCCCGACCCGTCGGTGGCCGAGAAGAAGCCGGTGCTGCGCGCAGGGTCAGAGTTAACGCCGAGCATCGGTAGCCCGGCAGGTACGCGGTGGCTCGCCTCGAGGAACGTGCCGTCGCCACCGACGCTGATCACCAGATCCTTGTCCTCGACGCTCTCGGGTGAGAGCTTGGCTCGGTAGAAAATTTCGTGCTCGATCCCGGCCGTATCGAGTGCCTTCCGGGTGCGTTCAAGGGTTTCCTTCTGGACGGCGGCGCTACGTTTTAGGATGTCGAGATTGCGCCCGCCGCGCTCGAGGTAAGAGCGTGTTTCTTCGTCGGGGGACTCGCGGTAGATCTCCCAGATGCTGATCTTGTAGACGATGGCGGCTTTCATGAATCGGCTCGTGGCCGCTCGCCATCCTCACTTGCTTTGGCTCCCAGATCAAGATCGGGCTTATGAGAAAGGTTTTTCGCTCATTCCACAGGCATGGTCGTTGCGATCGAACCAGAAATCACCCCGGCGCCTGAATGGCATTTTCGTTTTTTGAACCAAGGAACATCAGACCACCCAAATCCGCGCCACCAACACTCTTCGCTGTCCGACGGATCGAATCACTACCCTCACCCCAAGATCTTAGAAACTGTTGCCCGCCGAGCGCGATTCCTTCGGTAAAATAGGTCACTCGGCAACGTAGCACCTGCGCCAAGGTCAACTTGCCGCCCGCCTTCCACACCGCCTCAATCTCCTTCTGCGTGAAGCCACGCCGCGAGTGCGTTTTCCCATCCGCCGTCACCCCGCCGATCTCTTCCGCCCCCGCACCAAAAAGCAGCTTCCGATACCCCGCTCCAACGGAACGCCAAGTAGCCTTCTTCGCCGCCCCAAAGCACACTCCAATTCCCAATCGCGCCGCCTTGTCCCCCGCTACAGCCGCCGCATAGCTTCCCCAGCGGTAGTTCTTCGGATCATCCACGATCCCAGCCCGTACCGGATTCAAATCAATGTAAGCGGCAACGGCCAACAACCCACTCAATCCATCCGCCGAATACCCGCCGGTTCCCTCAACCAACACACTGCGAAACCTATCCTCCCACAGCGTCCCAGCCCGACCGTGTGTCAGATTAAACCAGGCGGAAAATTTCTGCTTCACCTCCTTCATAAACGAAGACAGATCGAACAGACGGTTCCGCACCCGCCCAGCCAGCTCCGTCACCAGATGCTCGCAACCATTCCCTTGCCACATCTTCACGTTTCCAAGTAATTGGTGTGTGTATTTCTCCTCAGAGAGCACACCAAGCCGTGCAATGTAAGCCTCCTCCGTCCAACCCTCCAATGCCGTTTCCTTATCCGGAACTCGCAGTAACAGATGAAAGTGATTCCCCATCACACACCAGGAAAGACACTCCACCCCACTAAATTCCAGCTGCTTGCGCAAGATTTTCAAAAACCGCTCCTTCTCCATATCCCCAAAAACCAGTTCACGGTTCACAACCCGCGACACCACATGATAGCAGTT
>JBLHKE010000341.1:0-8051 GCA_047619485.1 Verrucomicrobiales bacterium
CGGTCAGCGCGAAATCTCCAGCCGCCGCCCAGCTCTGTAGCTCGGTAGAACTTTCGATCTCAGCGGTGTAGTCACCCACCCCATCACGCAGCGTGAAACTGAACTCGATGAAACCGTCGACCACCTCTGCGGACGGCGGCAGGGAATCGCTGCCATCACGTGGGTCGCTACCAAGCAGGTATTCGATGATGTTCGAAAACTTGTCGCCATCCGCATCCGCAAGCGGTCCGGAGATCGCGGGATCGGCAATCTCTGCCGCGGTGAAAAACAGCGCTCGCCAATCGAACGCCGAGTCGCCGACGCTACCCGGCGTCGGCGGACCGGACTCCCAGCTGGCCGGGTCGCTGCCAAAGCCGATCGAAGTAGCGAAGACGATGCGGTGCAGCGACTCACCGGTGCCGTCGGCTTCAGCCGGCCACGGAGCATCGTCGTCGTAGCGGACGTGATCCCAGGTGGGGACTACGTCGGGGTCGGTGGGAGCCTCACCGGGTTCGGGAATTTGGACGCGTAAGGTCTCGCCACCGTTGTCGAGCGTCCCGGGGAAAGGGCCGAAGATCGGCAGCGCGGGTGGCAGCAAGTTCGCGTCGCGAAACGTCTCCGGGTCGCCACCAACTACCAAAATCACGCCGCCGGGGCTGAGCGACACCGCGGCCGGGGAGAAAGTGAATCCGATCCCCTCCAACTCTACATTCGCGAGCGAGATCGTCTCGGAGGTCGAGTTGTTCACGATCTCTATATATTCTATCCCGCCAGCGGACGGGTTGTACATGATTTCCGTGATCGCTAGGCGGGTGGCGATGGGCTCATTATTGGGCAGGTTCAGAGAGTCGATGAACACGGGGTAGAACACGTCACCGACCGAAGTGACATGCCGGCCGAAGGTGCGGTTCTTCGAGGCGTCTCCGAAGACGAAACCATCGACGTAATCCAGGCGCGCGCCATCGGTCGCGCCGGCGATCAGGTAGATCTCGCCGCCAGTCGACGGTAGATCGAAGGCGATGAGTTCCGAGTTTAAAACCAATTCGTCGCCGGCCCCGATACTCAAACCGTCGAGCGGGTGCATCGTCGGTTGCGCGAGATCGGTGGTGAGGAACCAGCCCGAGAAATCGAGCGCCGTCGCGTTCGGGTTAGAGAGTTCAACCGAGTCCAACCGTTCGGCGCCAGAAAAGTAAGTGAGGATCTCGTTCACGAAGATGTCGGGAACTTGCGCCGCGGTTGGTTCGGCTACGCCCGGCGATCCGAGCAAGCTGCGGCCTGCGCGCCAACCGCCTCCGTCGGCTACCAGAGTGCGGCCCGCCTCATCGGTGGGCGGGAAGGCGAAGGTCTGGATCACGGCTGTGTCGGCCGCCACCAGCGTGAGCATTTCACCCGCGTTCGCGAGTCCACCCGTAAAGGTTCCGGCGACCAAAGCGGCGCGCGGCGTGCCGTAGATCTGTAAGAAACCGGCGGGGTCGTCGGTGATCACCGCGCTCGCGCCAGCCGCGAGGCTCAGACCCGGGAAGGTGAACTCGATCCCGTCGGAAAAACTCAAATCGGTCAGCGAAACCACACCGCTGGAGACGTTGGTGATCTCGATCCACTCCGGGTGCTCGGACGAGTATGGATCCGCCATGATCTCGGTGATCTCCAGATCGCCCGCACCAGCCGGCATCTCGTCGACCAGGTATTCGGCAGTCAACGGCGCACTCCAGCCGGAGCCGATCGGAGTCTGGCCGCTGTTGGTCGCGTGTCCACCGTCGGCGTCGAACACGCGCGCGACGAGGCGTGCGGTCTCGGTCAATGTGATCGGCCCAGTGTACTCGGTCCCCATGATCCCACCGGGACCGCCGTTCTCGTCGAAACCGATGAGCAGTTTCGACTGGTTCAAAAAGTCGCTGCTGCCGGTGCTCTCGTTGAGCGCATGGATGGCGAGCAAATTCTCGCCGGGCGTGAGCAAATTCAGGAAGCTGTTGGCTTCGAAATCTTGGAAGTTCACCGCCGGTCCATCATCGTGCGTCTGCGTCGCGGAACTCTGCCAGGTCACGCCGCCAGGCGCGCGGTCGGAAACGATTTGCGTCCCGTTCAGGTAGGCGACAAAGCCGTCGTCGTAGCGCATCTGCAGGCTCATGAAATTGGCCGTGGCGAGGTCGGCAGCGGCAACGTCGAATTTGATGCGGATGAAACACGAGGTGCGGTTACTCATCTGCGCGTCGACATCAATATCGATGAAGGTGTCGTAGGTGCCGGCGCCGCTGCGTTCGTAGCCGACCCGGTTTTGGCCGGAGAGCCACCCGGTTTCGACGAAGTCGAGGTCGGTGCGCCAGGCGGTGCCGATGTCCGAGTTCGGGACAAGGGCGCGGGCCGGGGCCGTTTCGTCGAACAGTTCGGTGCCGACCAGCGTGGTGCGCTCGGAATTCGGGCGCGGGTCGCTGCCGTCGAGCGTGTAGTAGATTTTCTGGTTGGCGCCGAGAGTGGCGCTGAGCGCAACGGTGGTGCCGGCGCTGTAGACACCGGAGTTGCGGTTGGTGGTCGGGCGCGGGGCAAACTGGCCGTCCATCCAATTCAAGCGCGTGCCGAGCCAGCTCTTCAGATCGTTCACCTCCCCGGTGTAGCCGCCGAAGCGCGGCTGGTGCTGTGTCCAACGTTGGAAGTTGCGCACCTGCGCCTCGCTGAGATCGGCTGCCATGACGTCGATGATGCTGTGCACATTCGAGGTCGCCCAGGCGCCGTCGCGCAACTCGGTGTAGCGGTCGATATAGGCCTGCCAGAAGTTCTCGTCGTCAAACAACGAGCCCCACCACGGGTAGGTGAAGTAGGCGGTGCCGCCGGACCAGCTCGTCGCATTCGCATCGCGGCCGTCGGTCGAGTGCGCCGAACGGTCGAAGTCCCAGATGGGACCGAACTCCACTTTGCCGCCGCGCTTCTTGTGGAAGTAGGTCGAAAGTCGCAAGGCGTCGGCATTCTGTGTCAGCACGTTCAAAAGGTGGTGGTCTACCCACGACTGCACATCGATGTAGTCGGCGTAGTCGGGGGTCGTCAGCGAGGCGTTCATATCGTTCAGGTGGTCGCGCAACCAGTTGGTCTGCGCAGCCGTGACGTCTTCCTCTTTCGGATAGACCCAACCCAGGCTCCGCCCGCCCGCGCCCAAACCAGCGTCGCCAGGGTCGAGGCGATCGACTTTCATCATATATCCGCCGGTGATCCCGGGCTCGGTGTTGATGCTTTGCGGCAAGCGCTCGACATCGACCCGCTCCTTATCGCGCGCGATTTTCTCCATGAAGGTGTAGACGCCGGCGTAGTCGTTGCTACTGGAGTAAAGATCGCCACCGTTGTCGTCCTTGAACAGCTCGACAAATTTCGTACGCACGGCGTAGCGCCCGACCTGATTGCTGAGCTCGTAGATCCACGCGTTGCGCATCAGGCTGCGGTCGAACTGCGAGCGTGCGTTGAGGACGAAATCCGACTCCTCCGGGAAGCCGAGCGGGGCGATGTTCTTGTTGCCGTTGGATTCATCCCAGGCCTCGATCGAAAACGCTTTCTTCGCGAAACCCGACGAGGAAGAACCGCGCACCTTCCACCCACCGCGGGTGCCTAGGTTGTAAGGCCGGTTCAAGGTGGTGCGACCAGTGCCGGGATCCGGTTCGAAGAAGGCAAAAAAGGTGAACGCCTTGCCGTTCGACGCGGTCGGACCGCTGCTGCCAAATCGCTCCATCACCACCACCGGAATATCGGAGCTGAATGACTGGCCGGCGGAGGACAGACGGATGTAGCCCTCCTCGGCAGCCTCGCCCGGCGTGAGCCCGGACTCGAAGGCGCGGGCGCGCAGCAGGGTGGACGACGAGATATTGATGTTGCCACCGGTGTAGAGTGTCGAGGATGCGGTCGGCAGGCCACCGTTGGTCGTGTAGCGGATCTGTGCAGCTGGCGAGGACGTGGACAAGGTGATGCTCAGCGTGCCGGTAAAACCGCGGCCCGGTTGCGAGACGGTGACCACGCCGGCGGGCAGGCCCTGATCGGTTCCGTTTGCAGTGCTCGGGCTGGAATCCTGGAAGTAGCCGAGGTCGCCGAGATCGCCCGGCTCCGCGATGACCCCCGCCTCCAAACGAGGCAGGGCGAGCAAGTCCGAGCTGCCGATGCCGCCGTTCATGCCATGGATTGCCAACACGTTGTTACCGACCACGAGCGCACCACCGATCTCAGCGGTGATGTCGGTGTCGACGAACTGTTCTGCCTGCGCATCCGGGTGATCGCTAACCGCGTCCGAGTTCCATGTGGGGTTCGCCGGTTTGTTGCCGGAGGCGATCTCAGTGCCGTTTAAGTAGGCGATGAAGCCGTCGTCGTACTTCATGCGGAACTGAAGTTCAGCCATACCGTCCTTCGAGGTGATGCTGAACGGGATGCGCACGTAGACGGTGGAGTTGATGTCCTCGGTCTCCGCCCGCACACTACCGCCAGGGCCGAGCAGGTTCTCGTAACCGGAGCCTGCCTCGTAGCCCACTCCCGTGGTGCCATCGTCCCAGGTCGCGTCATCGAAACCTAGCCCCTGCCACGAGGTCCCTATATCGGAAGTCGGTACCAAAATTTTACAAGCGTCCCCCTCGCGCACCAACACCTCTGTCGTCGCCCCACCGGTCTGTGCACGGCCGTAGGAGAAGTCTTCGAACTGCTCGGGATACGCGACGAACTCCGAGACAGGGGTGGCGCCGTCTGCGGCAACCAGTGCGAGGTAGCCGCCCGCGGAAGGCGAGAGGCGAAAGTCGGTATGCAACTCGCCGACATCGCGATCCTTGTTCGACGCGAAGACGATCAGGTAACCACCCGCCGGCAGTGAGATCGATGGCAGCCGCCACTTGGCCAGCTCAGCGGCATCGTCGGTCAGGTAGTAGCCGGTGAGGTCGGCAGCGGTCGCATCCGGGTTGTGGATCTCGATCCAATCCGAAGAGTCGGCGTCCTCGTCGAACAGCGCCGAATTGTTCGATGCCATGAACTCGGTGATGAGTGGGGCAGCAACGAGTGGCAGCGATAGGCTTAGGAAAACGGCGGCGGTAGTGAAGCGGAGCTTGTACATGCGGATCGTAACGGTAGGCAGACCGCCCGCCACGTGTCAAGAGATTGCCAGCCCCGCTTCGGATCGATTTTCCCATCACCATCGCGATCTTCACCGTACGGCACCGTGCTCTCGGTGCGGATCCCTTCTTCACGCCCCTTCGCGGCGTGGGCCGGAGCGGATTTGCTCTGCTCCGCCTTGGGGTAGGCCGCATTGGCATCGCCGAAAGACACGCGCAAATCAGCCGCATTGGTATCAATCGGGAGTGAGGCGTGAGGAGATCCTTCCCGACCGAACGCTCCAGGGAAGATCGAATGGATTCCGGGTGCAGTTCCCCGACAGCCTCCTAGCAATCATGGCTCAAAGATCGTGCCAGTTGGCAATTGCTGCTAATTTCTCCTGCTGATAGAATGCTGGGGCGATGAGGCGCTATCGATCCAAGACCACTACGCGGCTGGCTGCCGGAATTTTGTTTGCGTTGCTGTTTGTGCAGGGAGCCTCGCTAGCGGCGCTGCGATTCATCAAACAGGATGCCGCGGGTTTGAACAACGGCAGTTCTTGGGAAGACGCCCATACCAGTCTGGCAACAGCTATCGATGTTGCCGCCAGTAGTGATGAAATCTGGGTGGCGCAGGGTATTCATCTACCGACCATCGAGTCTAATGGGGCAAATATGGAACCCGGCCCGCGTGCAGCTTCCTTCGGGGTGATTGGAAAGTCGCTCAAGCTCTACGGTGGCTTTAACGGCACGGAAACCGCACGCAATCAACGCGACTGGGTCGCCCGTCCGACCATCCTCAGTGGGGATCTCGGCGTTCCGGGTGATGCTACCGATAATGCATACACCGTGCTGCACTCCTTCTCGAGCACACTGATGGTAGACGGCTTTACCATTCGTGACGGAAATTCCAATGGTACGGCACTCGGCACGTCGAATGACTTCGACGGCAATGGCGGCGGCGTTTTTCAGAACAGCGGCACCATGACGTTCGCCAACTGTCAGATCTACAACAACTACGCGGCATACGGCGGTGCGATGTATCTGATCAGCGGCTCGATCACGCTGCTTAACTGCAGCTTCGTCAACAACAGTGCGCGCTGGGTCGGGGGCGCCATCGATGGAAGGGGTAACGCCTTCCATAAGATCTCCCATTGTACCTTTGCCGGTAATCAGGCCTCCCGCGGTGCGGCATGCACGCTCGATGGGAACTCCGCCACCACCACCATCACCAATAGTTTGTTTGGCTGAAATACCGGCGGCGGGTGGCCGTACTTCGAGGTCAGTGGAACCTTGATCGCCACGCGCAATATTCTGCAGCAGGATCTGGATGCACAGCTGGATAATCTGGTGGCCGGTGCACTCTTTATAAGCAACGGCAGTTCTGTGAGTGCCGGCGTCCGTCACCTGGTAGCGGCTAGCCCTGGTGTCGACTACGGTGACACTGCGGGTATCATGAATGATGTCACCGACATGGACGGTGACGGTGATATCAGGGAACCGCTGCCACTGGATATCCTCGGTCAGCCGCGCTCTACGGACATGCCGAGTGCGGGCGCGTTCCAGTATATCAATGGTGTGTCCACCGCTCTGTCGTTGAGCAATGCCAGCATCGAAGAGAACCGTCCGGCTACGACGCGGGTGGCGTTCCTCAGTACCGAAGACCCGAATCTAGGGGAGTTCGACTACAACCTAGTGGCCGGAGCGGGAGACGCGGATAACACCGCATTTGCCATTGATGCGAACCGCCTCACCTCGGCCGAGGAGTACGACTTCGAAGCCAAGTCGAGCTATCAGGTGCGCATCCGTTCCACTGACATCTCCGACGGACTCGGCCAGTTCATTGAGGCGCCGTTCATTATTACTATTCTCGATTCAGTCGATCAGACTCTCACCATCACAGCCACCCAGCCCTACGCTTACGAACCACACGGCGGTTGGCAGATCGGCCTGCCGCACATCGGTAGGGTGCGAATTGAGCGCGCCGGAGAGGTCGCCGCCGCGCGGTCGGTGGCGCTCGTCGTCAACAGCACGGTGTTTGGCAGCGATGAAAAATTCCTGCTGCAACCAGAGCCCCCGGCCGTGCTCGAATTCGCGCCGGGTGAAACCGTCTTCGAGTTCGAGGTGCTACCGCTATTCGATCAGGACGATGCGAATGATGGTAGCCCAGACCAGGATCAAGTGCGATTCGCTCTGGCGACATCGCCCCTTGATTACAAACTGCTCAGTACTTCCGCGACGGTGAATATTTTCGACCAGCCGGCCGATGCGTGGCTGTTCGCCCAACAGCAGAGTGGCAGCGAGGCGGATCTATTTGATTATTTGTTCAAGGATCCGGCTGCAGCCGGCGGTGTCGTCGAACCCGATTTCGGCATCGATCCCTCGGTCGGACTATCAGCGACCGTAGCCGTTGATCGCTTGGTGCTCGATTATCAACTCGGCGTAGAAGTGTCCGGGGATTTGTTAGGCTGGATGCCCGCCGGAGTGATGCCGTCGATCGTGAGTGAGAGTATATCCCACCAGACACTGAACTATCTGATTACCCCGGATGGCAATCAGCGCCGGTTTCTACGCCTGACGGCGGAACCGAAGCTCAGACCCGATTATTTCACCCTAGCGTCACCGTCGATATCGTTTGCTGGTATTCCGGCCGGTGGCTTTCACATGGGCAGTACCAATGCCGAGTCCGGGCGTGGGGTGGATGAGGGGCCGGTGACCAATGTGCAGTTTTCGCAGCCGTTCTGGATGTCGAGCACCGAGATCACCCAGGCACATTATCAGGCATTGATGGGAGGGAACCTTGGCACCGATCGGCCGATGGTTAATGTGACCTTTGTTCAGGCCTCACAATTCGCGACTACCTTATCCACTGCCGAGCGCAATGCCGGGCGTTTACCAGAGGGTTATCTCTACCGCCTGCCTACCGAAGCAGAGTGGGAATACGCCTGTCGCGCCGGAACCAGCACGCCACATTTCTTTGGTAATCCGGCGGAGATCGCGCTCCATGCCTGGTACGTCGGTAATAGC
>JBLHKE010000342.1:0-8042 GCA_047619485.1 Verrucomicrobiales bacterium
TTTGCCGGTGCTTTTCCCGGGGTTTAGCTGGCACAACCTGAAGGGTGAGACGTTTGGGGCAATCCCGCGTCGTGGTGGGAAGTTTTTCTGGAACCAGTTCGTGGCGACACGTGCGGCTGGGGTTGATACCGCCTACATTGCGATGTTCGATGAGATCGACGAAGCGACCGCGATCTTCAAATGTACAAACGACCCGCCAGTCGGCGAGGGCGTGCGTTTCTTAGACTATGAGGGCCTGCCTAGTGACCACTATTTGCAGCTGAGCCGAGAGGGTGGACGACTGCTGCGTGGAGAGATGCCAGCGGGGCGATAGCGTCACTTGGATTGCGATTTCAAAATCGAAGAGCAGTGCCTGGGCGCATTGTCCGAGCACGATGGGATTTCCCGACAGTCTCTGGAGCTTCAGTCTGCGATATTCGCGTGCGCTTTGTGGTGGTCTACGCGGCCTAGGTGGGTAGGGTGGCGACGTGAAAATGAAGGAAACCTGTTTACTGAGATTTGTTCTCGTTGTTGTCGTGACATTTGGAATTGCATCCGTTGACGCTGACACCGCGACGCGACCGAACGTCCTGTTTCTCGCGGTCGATGACATGAATGATTGGATCGGCTGCCTGGAGACGACTCCGCGGGCGATCACGCCGAACATCGACAAGCTCGCCGCGCGCGGGGTTAATTTTTCAAATGCCCACACGGCAGGTGTCTTCTGTGCGCCATCGCGGGCGGCGATATTCTCGGGTCAATTCGCGTCGACGACCGGTTGCTACACCAGCGCGGCCTACTTCGCTGACCATCCGGAGATCGACGCTCTGCAGATGAGTTTTTCTAAGGCTGGCTACACGACTTTCGGCGCGGGCAAACTGTTCCACCACCCGGCTGGTAACATTGACCAGCGCGGCTGGAGCGAGTTCTTCCTACGAAATCGTTCGCAGCGCGAGACCGGTTGGCCGCTCGATTCTTGGAGCGAGGAGGTGCCGTTTCCTGATCCGTTCCCGGCGAGTATCTACAACAAGGGGCAGCAGGTGACTGGTGGTCTGTTTCTCGAATGGGGATCTATCCCCAATGACAAAGAGGAGGCGATGGCAGACACGCAGCGGATCAATTGGACGGTCGAGCAGCTCAAAAAGAAGCACGACAAACCATTCTTCCTCGCTGCAGGAATCTACGCGCCGCATTTTCCGAACTACTGCCCGCAGAAGTACTTCGATCTCTATGATCCGGAGAAGATCGAGTTGCCTCCCTACAAGAAGGACGATCTCGAAGACTTGCCGGAGCGCATCAAACGCCAGAAGACCAACCGTTCGAGAATCCACCAGAAGCTCGAGAGCCTCGACGCCGTTGACGACGCCATCCATGGCTACCTGGCCTGCATGAGCTACGCCGATGCGATGATGGGACGGGTTCTAGACGCGCTCGAGGCGAGCCCATATGCGGACAACACCATCGTCGTGTTGTGGAGCGACCACGGCTACCACCACGGAGAGAAGGGGGACTGGGGCAAGCACACTCTGTGGGAGCGCACCTCGAATGTGCCATTTATTTGGGCAGGGCCGGGAGTTGCCAAAGGCGAGGTGACCGACGTGACGGCGAGCCTGATCGATATGTATCCGACCTTTGTCGAGATGTGCGGCCTGCCGAAACCGAAGCAGGATCTCGAGGGGACTTCCTTGGTGAGAACCCTCGCTGATCCCGCGTCAGCGAAAGACCGCAGCGTCTATTTGCCCTACATGGCTCCCGGCGAGTACGCCATTATCAATCGGGGTTGGCGCTACATCTCCTATGGCAAAGATGGCGAGGAACTCTACGACGTGAAGTCTGACCCGAATGAATGGTACAACCTCGCCACTGATCCGAAGCATGACGGGCTCAAGGCGGAGATGCGCAAGGTTGCGCCGACGAATTTTGCCGAACCGAGCCGAAAGCGCAATGTCCGCAAGGATCTGATCATCGAAGGGGATGGTTTCCGCTGGAGGAAAGATACGGAGAACGCGGCAGCCAAACAGAAGGGCGGGAACGCCAAGGCCAAGAATATTCTATTCATCGTCTGCGATGACTTGAACACACACGTGTCGCCCTGCGGCTACGATCCCATCGACACGCCGACCTTCGCGAAGTTTGCGTCGGAGGGCATGACTTTCAAGCGTGCCTTCTGTCAGTATCCGGTCTGCGGACCGTCGCGGGCGTCGTTTTTGAACGGGCTCTACCCAGAATCCACAGGCGTACTGGACAACAAAGCGGACATTCGCCAGACGCGGCCGGGAACAGTTTCGATGCCGCAGTTCTTTAAACAGAATGGCTATTGGACGGGCAGTGTCGGAAAGGTTTTCCACTCAACACGGCACGAGCACGGCGAAGTGGCGTGGAGCGAGTTCCACCGCTTTGAGAATGACGAACTACCGGTCGTGACGGCCGCACGCCTCCAATTTGAGGCGGACAACGGATCGGTCGATGATGGCAAAAACCGCAAGGTGTGGAAGGCCTTGGCGAAGCAGGTCGCAGCAAAAATTGATGCCCAGACGCCTCCTGGTTTCGGTCCGAGTGGTCTTAGCGATGAGCAGCACAAGGACGGCAAGAATGCGCGACAGGTGGCGACTTGGTTGCGGGAGGAAGCGCACGGTGACAAGCCATTCTTCATCGCTTGTGGCATTCAGAAACCGCACGTCCCGTTCCTTGCTCCGCAGAAATACTTCGACCTCTACCCGCAGGATCAGATCCGCTATACTGCAGATTCGCCGAATCTTTGGGAGACCGTTCCACGGGGAGCGCTAAACGGGCGTTTCAAGGAGTTCGGGTTCGAACTGGGGAAAGAGGATGATGCGAAACGTCGCGAGTACATGCAGGCCTACCACGCCTGCATCTCATTCATCGATGCGCAGTTGGAACTCGTGTTCGATTCACTCAAGGCGAGTGGCAGGTGGGAGGATACGATTGTCATCCTGACATCTGATCATGGTTACCATCTTGGCGATCACTTCATGTGGGGCAAGGTCAGCCTGTTCGATATCGGCGCGAAGGTTCCTTTCATCATCCGCGTGCCCGGGCTGACCAAACCCGGCACGACGTCCGAGGCAATGGTCGAACTGGTGGATATCTATCCGACGCTCGCGCAGTTGACTGGCCTGACGCCTCTTGCTGACCTCCAGGGCGCGTCCCTGCGACCTCTCCTCGATCATCCAGAGCGGCTTGGCAAAAAGAAATACGCCTACAGTGTGGTGACACGTGGGCCGAAGTTGGGCTATGCGCTTCGCAACCAGCGATGGCGCTATGCCGCGTGGAATGACGGCGAGGAACTCTACAATTTACAGATCGATCCGGGAGAGAAAAACAACCTTGCCCGAAAAGCAAATCAGGAGAAACGGCTCGAAGAGTTCCGCAGGGTATTAAAAATCCGGAAGGCGAAGGCTGCCAGCCAGCGCTAGTTTTTTTGGTGGTAGGCGCGCTTTTGATGGGTAGGTTTGTCGGGTGAAGACCTCAGCCCTTTCTATTTGTTTTTCGATCGCTCTGCTTGCCTCTGGTGTTGCCCAAGGGACGCTCGGCGGAACCTTGGTTTCGGACACCACACTCGGGATTGCCGATAGTCCTTGGACGGTGGACTCGACGGTGACGGTTCCCGCTGGGATTACCTTGAGCGTGGATGCCGGGGTGCGTGTCGAGTTCGATAACGGAACTGGGATCGTCGTCGATGGCGGGAGGATGATCGCAGACGGCACGGAGCTGTCGCCGATTCTCTTTGGTAGAGCTTCTGGTGCTAGCCACCGCTGGGATGGATTTGTGTTTGAGGACTCGCTTGAGGACAATCGTCTGACGCACTTTTCGATGGAGCATGGTGACGACGTCGGGCACTCGATCGAGGTGACGCGCGCGAAGTTGACGATCCAGTTCGGTGCTTGGCCGACCACCGAGGAAACCATGATCGAGATGGATGAGCCATCGGTCATCATCGAGCACTCAGCCATCCCTGGCATCTCGGGTGGCGAAGTCGTCCACGGAAAGGATCTGGTGGCACCTGGTTATCTAATTTTGCGAGGCAATACCTTCGGTAAAGCATCGAACGGTGGCGATGTGATCGACTTCACCGGGGCGGAGGCACCGGGTCCGGTTTTGCAGATCCTCGACAATATTTTTGAGGGGGGCGACGACGATGGGCTCGACCTCGACGGCACCGATGCCTATGTCGCGGGCAACCTGTTCATGGATTTCCGCAAGGATCCGGCCAATACCCGCTCGACCACTTCGAATGCGGTGGCGACTGGCTTGCCGCAGTCAGGCGCTCCGAACCGCACCCGCGTCAGACTGGTGCGCAATGTGTTCCTCAATTGTGATCATGCGGTGCTGTTGAAGGAGGAGGCTTTTCTAACCGCGGAAAATAATACCTTCGTCGGCATGCAGGAGGCGGTGATCCAGTTCGATGAGGTTGGTGGCACCGCCGTGCGGGGACCGGGCAAGGGGGCGATCCTCGAGGGCAACCTGTTCTGGGGCAACCAGCAGATCTTTAAATACCTAATCGCCGAGACCGAACTGACGGTGGACCACTGCTTGATCGAACCTGCGTTCCATGATCGTGGGGTCGCCAATTTCTATGCCGATCCTGGTATCGTCGGTACGGTGATCAGTGAGGACTCGATTCCTGACGGATCCCCAGTGGTCGGGGCCGGTCCGAACGGGATCAACATCGGCTACCTGGTGCCTGCTGGCGCATCGATCTGCGGGGAACCTCTCCCGGTCACGTGGAGCGGCGACGCTTTACTGGTGATCGATGGGCCGGGTCTCGTTGAGTATCGCTATCGCTTGAATGGTGGCGCGTGGAGTGCGGACACACCAATCGAAACTCCGATCACGTTGGGCGGACTCACTGGCACGAATAGCGTTGAGGTGCTGGGGCGGAATGCTGTCGGCGATTGGCAGGTAGACCCGACCGTCTCGCAAGCTTGGACGGTGGATCCTAGCTTCTCCGCATGGCTGCTGAACGAGGTCGATGTGGCTGGCGGCCAGGTTGAAGTCTGGAACCATGGCGGCTCGGCGGTCGACCTGAACGGATACCAGCTGAACGGGAATTTAATCTCGGATTTGCCGATGATCCCGGCAGGTGGCTTCACGGTGGTCGAGGTTGGAGGAATGCAGATGGTGGGTGGCTTTGTGGAGTTGCGCGACAGCGGGGCGGTGCTGATCGATTCGATCGCTTACGGCATGCAGATCGATGGGAGCACGATCGGGCGTGTTGGGTCGCAACAGGAGTGGGCACTGACGCGGTCTACTTTGGGCGCTGCCAATCAGCGGCAGCCGACGGCGCTCTTAGGTGGTCTTAAACTGAACGAGTGGTTGCTGGGCGCCGACTGTTTGTTCACGCATGATTTCGTCGAGTTGCACAATGCTGAGGGGCTGCCGGTCGCGTTGGAGGGATTGGCGATCGACATCGAACCGATGCTCGCTGGGGATGCGTGGACGGCTCCCGCGCTGAGCTTCATCGGCGCCGGAGGGTATGCGGCGGTGATCGCTGACGGTGTTCAGGCAAGCTTTGATGGCGCGGCGCTACTCGGGACAGCGATCATGTTGAATGATGGTGGGGCGACCATCGATTCCGTGGTGAACAACTCGGATCAGGCGGATGTCTCGGGTGGCCGAGCACCGTCGGGGAGCGAGGCAATCACTACGTTCACGCTACCGACGCCCGGTTTCGGGGTGGGACTGCGTATCGTGGAGACCACGACCTCGCTGGTAGCAATCGACGCCATCTGGAGCTACGAAGATTCGGACACCGATCTCGGCACGGCTTGGCGGGCAATCGGCTTCGATGATGCACTTTGGGCCACGGGCGGCGCCCTGCTGGGGCGCGAGACGAATCCGCAAAATTTACCCGAGCCTCTCGTCACCGAGATCGATTACGTGGCAGGGACTCCGACTTACTACTTCCGCAAGCATTTCAATTTCTCTGGTGACCTAGCGAATGCGGTTCTCCGCCTTCGTTCCGTGGTCGACGATGGAGCCGTGTTCTACCTCAATGGGGTGGAGTTGCATCGCCTGCGCATGGAGGATCCCGTTGAGCATGCTGCGTTCTCTAGCGACAACGTCAGTGATGCCGACTACGAGGGGCCGTTTGAACTCCCGGCGGGTTCGCTCGTGGTCGGGGACAATGTCATCGCGGTGGAGGTTCACCAAGATGACGATAGCAGTAGTGACATCGTGTTCGGTTTGGAACTCGACGTGGTCGAGATCGAAGCTACCAACGTTGGACTGGGGGATGCCGAGGCGATCCTCGCGGGCTTGCGCTTAACCGAGATCATGTTTCATCCGGCCGGGGATGGGAGCGCCGAATTTTTGGAGTTGCGCAATGTTGGCGTGGTGTCCTTCGATTTGGCGGGAGTCAAATTCGTTGCGGGGGTTGGATTCACCTTTCCGAGTCTGGTGTTGGCGCCGGGCGAATTCGTCTATGTGGTGAAAGATGCGGAGGCGTTCGGCCATCCCGAACTGTTAGTGGCGGGAGAGTATTCTGGGGAACTAAATGATGCTGGAGAGCGGCTACGTCTTGAGCTGGGATTCGGTGCTGGCGTGGTGGACATGACTTATCAGGCGGGTGTTGCGATCGGAACGGGTGGCGGTGGGAATTCGCTCGAGCTGGCTGCTGAGGGTGGGCTGAAAAATGGCCGCTATGCCGGCAGTTCGCTGAGTGGTGGGACGTTTGAGAGCGTTTCGTCGTTCGAGGGTTATCTCTCGTGGGCCGGCACCGTGTTCACACCAACCGAGTTGAACGATGATCAAATTTCTGGCGACGGGGGCGATCCAGATGGCGACGGATTGGTGAATCTGTTAGAGTATCTACTGGGGAAAGATCCAAAACTGGCCGAGGCGGATTTAATGCCGAGTTTGGAGATCGAGGATGGAGATGTGGTGATGCGTTATACCCGCGCGGTGACTGCGGGCGAGGGGGGGCTCGAGCTTTCGATGTCGACCGATCTCACCTCGTGGAGTGAGACGATTCCCGGGCTGAGCGCCGAGGTTGTGTCGGAGGGAGATGGCATGCAGACGATCGAATTACGCGCGCCCCTCGTTGCGGTGGGCAGAGGATTTCTACGAATTGAGGCACAGAGGCAATGAGGAACGTTCGACGGTGGAGCATCGCGCTGGTATTGATTGCGTTCGTCGCGCTCGTCTTGACACTTCGCAACCCGGTGTTGGGGACGCAGCAGCGGCTGATATTGATATTGGGCTGGGTCGGAATCTGGTGTGGTTTACTGGCCTCGCTATGGCGGTTTCGCTGGGTTCGCTATGGTTTGGTGGCGATTCCGTTGCTACTAATCAGCCTGTTGAGTCTTCCTGGGCGAGAGATTGATGAAGACGAATTGAGATCCGACTATGTGAGGCGAATGGCGGCCTTTGAAGGTATTAGCTATTTTTGGGGTGGGGAAGGTTGGCGTGGCATCGATTGCTCGGGATTGCCCCGGCGCGCCTATCGTGATGCCCTACTCGCGTATGGCTTGCGTCATCTCGACGGTGGTGCCGTGCGGATGTCGGTCGAGCAATGGTGGTTTGACACGAGTGCTAGGGCGCTTGGTGAGGGCTATCGTGGATTCACCAATCCACTCGAAGTGTCCGGAAGCATCGTTGAGATGGATTACTCGGAGCTCAAGGCAGGAGATCTGGCAGTCACCAGGGGTGGGCTGCACACCCTCGCCTATGTCGGTGAAGGGAATTGGATTCAGGCGGATCCGGGTATTGGAAAGGTCGCGACATTAAATGGAAAAATGGATAAAAATGGCTGGTTTAAAAACCGGGTCGAAATGCATCGGTGGAGGGTTTTTGATGAAAATTAGACTGATATTATTGAGTTTCTGGTTGGCGGGAACGTGTCTCGCGGAAGAAGTTCGGATGAATCAGCTACAAGTCATTGGCACGCACAATTCGTATCATGTTGCGCCGGCGGAAGCGGTCTTGGGAGTCATAGGTAAAATGAAGGCCGAGTGGCGTGAGGCGCTGGACTACTCGCATCGGCCGCTTCCGGAACAGTTTGAGAAGTTGGGGATCCGGCAGATCGAGTTGGACGTGTTTGC
>JBLHKE010000343.1:0-8028 GCA_047619485.1 Verrucomicrobiales bacterium
AGATGCAGATGTCCGGAGGGCTGCTCTCGGTGCACTCGGTCGGCAACGAACAACGCCGGAGGGCGTGAGAGTGTTGACGGGTGCGTTCAACGATGAGGAGGGTGAGGTTGTGCTTTCCGCTATCGCTGCACTGAAGGCGCTCGAGGAAATTCCGGCGACGCCCTCTTCTCCAAAGGTTCCTGGAGTGGCGGAGGCCGAGCAGCTCATGACTTTGCTAGAGAATCGATCCGTGATGGGGGCGGCCGCGAGTGCGCTCGCAAAAATTCTCCCAGGTGATTCTCCATTGATTCTCGAGGCGCGTAATCGTTTCCGTGTGGAACTCGATCATCAAGTGGAGACACTTGGAGGGATCGACGTCTACCCTTACAAAGTCCTTGGTGGCTTTGAGGAGGCGGGGCAGTACGCTGAGTTCCTCGCGGAAAGTATTTCGGCTCAAGTGTCGAGGCATCGAACCGTGTCTGCTTCGCTCCTCGATGCAGCGAAAGCCCACGTTCGAAATGAGCCAAGAATGCTCGACGGGCCGCAAGTGGAGGCACTTCTTGTTGCGCTGCGTCAGGTTATCGGCTTGGACGAACCGCCGGTAAAGGTTTTCTTTGTGTTGCGCTCCATGGGGAGGCACGCCCAACCGATTCTCCCGGATCTCGAGAAGCTGCTGGCGAGCGATCAGGGTGAACCGGAATTCGCATGTGAGATTCGCTATGCGATCAAGAGAATCAGAGCTCCGAAATAACGTGCGTTTTCAATGGGTAACAGAGTGGGTGGTTAGGCCGAATTACCGCTCAAATACAACAATCTTCTCAACAACGTCCTCAGGGACACCCCGCAAAAAGCAAATCCCTAGCAATAAATCCGCCGGGACACGAATAGGCTAGGTCACTGGCCCAGAATATCGGCGAGCGAAGGTTGAGTGTTTTGCTCCGCCTTCTCTTCAGTTCTAGTTTTAAGAATTGAGACTCGGGCTCGGCGTTCGATCCGCACTATCGTTTTTCCCCTGAGCGCCTTCAACTCCGCTGCCAGGTTCTCACTTCGCAGCCGTGCCATGGAGATCGAAGTCTGAAGCTCAAAAAAACTCTTAGCTTTCCCCTCATCAGCTTTACTACGAGCTTTACGATCCTGCTCCATCTTATCGAGTAGCTGATTGAGCCTAGCAAGTTTGGGCGAATTCGGTGCTGTCCCCTCCAACTTACGTTTGTATGAATCGAGGCTCATCACCATTTCGTGCTCGCGCGTCCCGCAAAAAGGCGGTCTATAGTCGAGCGCTTTGAACGCTGCTCCCAAGTCCTTGAGATTTCTGTTCTGGTCAGCAATCTCATCTTCTAACGACTGGATAGAGACGAGCCGCAATTCGTCCTCGGGTGGAGCAAGATTCCCATTGGGAGATGGCGGTGGCGGTTCCGAAGAATCGGCCTCACTCCGATTGGAGTCCGTCGAGTTTGAGCATCCGCCAAGATACAGGAGGAGTGTCGTTAGACAAAGCACGCTCGCCTTGGAGGCGAGTTCCAAAAGTGAAACCGTATTCTTCATCACGAGCACACTATCGGCGCTGATCTTCTGAACGCTATTAATTTTGTAAAGGTTGCCAGATTATTCGGGAATATTAATAACTTTGTTTGATACGGATCTAATTTGCCGCGACAGGCATTTCTCTGCGGGATAATCGAAGAAGAGGGAAAGTTCGCCGATTCTGACGCTGACGGTCTCACTGACCGGGAGGCGCTACGACTACCGGGATGCCGCATGAATACGAGCGATTCGAGTTTTCGGACACTACGGGGTGCCCCGCCAACCTGGTAGCCGCCGAGATGGCGGCAAATGACTTTCCAATCTGGCCGAGAGACTCTAATTGGAAGGACGATGAAATTACCGACCACCGTAGCCCTCGCCGCCCTCGCCCTCGCATTGCCACTCGCGTTCGCTCAGGATGCGGCGACGAAAAAGCAGGAGAGCGTCAAGCCCGGCATCAACAAGAATTTTCTTGATCCGGGTCTCCAGCTTCGCGACTGGATCGGGCGCTTCGAGGTTGAGAGCCGTGAGGTCTACCACGCCCGCGAAGACATCATCAAAGCACTCGAGCTGAAGCCGGGGATGGCGGTCGCCGACATCGGGGCTGGAACCGGACTCTACATGAAACCGTTTGCCAAAGCGGTCGGTGATAACGGTAAGGTCTATGCCGTCGACATCTCAGCGGCGTTCGTTAAAGGACTGAAGGACCGTGCCAAGAAGGCCAAGTTCCCGCAGGTTGAAGTCGTACTCTGCAAAGAGGACTCCGTCGAACTTAAGCCCGAGAGCATCGACCTCGCTTTCGTCTGCGACACCTACCATCATTTCGAATTCCCGACGTCAACCCTCGCCTCGATCCACCGGGCGTTGAAGCCAGGTGGCCGACTGGTGATCATCGACTTCGAGAGGATTGAAGGGACATCCAGCGAGTGGACAATGGGCCACGTCCGGGCAGGTAAGGAAGTTTTCAGCGCAGAGATCAAGGCGGCCAAATTCGAGCAGGTCGAAGAGGTCAAGCTCGACAAGCTCAAGGACAACTATTTCCTGATTTTTAAGAAGGCATAGGTTTCCCACAATTGGACTGGCACCGGTGCCGGTCAGAGGCCAAGTAGGGTGCATGAAGCCACTTTTCACCGCCTTGTTAGCGCTCGCCCTTGTTGCGACATCACACGCTGCCGAGCAGCCGCCTAACATCGTCTTCTTTTTTACGGACGACCAGACAACCAGCACCCTCGGCTGCTACGGCAACCCAGTGGTTCAGACGCCAAACATCGACCGGCTCGCTGCCAGAGGGACGCGATTTGAAAACGCCTTCGTCAGCCAGCCGATCTGTTGGGTCAGCCGCACCACCATCCTCAGCGGGCTCACCGGTCGCAGCTATGGCACTCCGGAGAAGCCCGACCAGGCTCGGGCGGAGGCGGTCGAAACCCTCTACCCCGATATCCTCCGCGAGAACGGCTACCGCACCGGCTACTTCGGCAAGTGGCATGCCAAGATGCCGAACGGTTACGATCGAGCCGCGCACTTTGATGAATTCGAAGCCATCGGACGCAATCCATTCTACAAAAAAATGCCAGACGGCAGCCTGCGGCACGAGACCGAACTCATCGTCGATCGCGGCATCGATTTCATCAAGGCGCAGCCGGAGGGCAAGCCGTTTGCGCTCAACCTCTGGTTCAACGCCTGCCACGCCGAAGACGGTGACCGCCGCCCGGGGATCGGGCACTTCCCCTGGCCGCGCGCGGTCGATGGGATGTATGAGGGAATGTCGATGCCGCAACCACGCTTGACCGCTGCGGAGATCTTCGACGCGCAGCCCGATTTCCTGAAAACCACGATCAACCGCGAGCGCTACTTCTGGCGCTGGAATACGGAGGAAAAATACCAGACCAACATGCGCGCCTACTACCGCATGGTCAGCGGCATCGACGGCGCGATCGGACGCTTCATCAAGGCGCTCGAAGCGGCTGGGCTCGCCGACAACACCATCATCGTCTACTCCGCGGACAACGGTTACCACATGGGCAACCGTGGCTTCGCGGGCAAGTGGTCCCACTACGAGGAGGCGATCCGAGTGCCTCTTATCATCGCTGACCCGCGACTTCCAGAAGCTCGCCGCGGCAAGCCTAGCGACGCGCTCGCCCTCAACCTCGACCTCCCGGCCACGTTCCTAGATTGGGCGGGTGTCGAGATCCCAAAACGTTATCAGGGACGGAGCCTCAAGCCCGTCGTCGCCAGCGGCAAGCCGGGTAATTGGCGCAACGAGACCTTCCACGAACACTTCGCCGTCCGGCATCGGATCCCCGCCTTCGAGGGAATCCGCACACCAGAGTTCAAATACGTGCGCTACATCGACGAAGGAAACTACGAGTTCCTCCACGACCTGAGAAGTGACCCAGACGAACTGGTCAACCTGGCGAAAGATCCAAAACACTCCGGGACTTTAGCAGCCATGCGCCAGCGCACCGATGAGCGCGTCGCCGAACTGGGCGGTCCGCTCGCCCCACTGAAAACGCCATTTGCCGTTTCGACGTCCCCGCACCCTGAGGCGTCTGCAGCCATCACGGACAAGCCTGGGGCAGACGGTTTTGTCCCATTGCTACGCGGCAACCGACTCGGCAACTGGGATGGTGATTCCAAATACTGGTCACTCAAGAACGGCGTGCTCACTGGGGTCACCGATGGCAGCCTGAAAGCAAATCGATTCATCACTTGGAAAGGATCCACGGTGCGCAATTTCGACCTGCACGTGAAGGTGAAAGTCAGCGCCGGTGGCAACAGTGGCATTCAATACCGGGGCAAATCGCGTCCCGACCTGGGACTCGACATCGTCACCGGCTACCAGTGCGACGTCGTTGCGGGTAATCCAAACTACGACGGGATGCTCTACGAAGAGAGAGGTCGGCGTATCCTCTCCCATACGGGCGAGAAAGTCATCGTCGACCCCGAGGGTCAACCGTGGGTGACCGGAAAGATGCCGGTGAAGCAATTCGCATCCGGTGAGTGGCATGAATATCGTGTGCTGGTGCAAGGCAACCATCACCAACACTGGATCGATGGGCACCAGACCGCCGACCTGATCGACCTCGATCCACGCGGCCGCGCCCTCGAAGGTGTGCTCGCCATGCAGGTGCACGTCGGCCCGGCGATGGAGATCCAATACAAGGAGCTCAAAATCAAACACTTGCCAGACAACCTCCCCTTGCAAACCGCCGAGCAGCACCCGATCCCAGCTGACGCCACCGGTGTCCGACCACAGGGGAAACTACCAAAGGACTGGCAGCCACCAGTGTTTGGAAAGTAGTGCGATACGCGACTGACAGCCCAAATAAAAAATGATCGCAATCGGCACCTCGACTCGTAAGAGATGCCATGGCAAAAGACCCACCCACTGATACGAGCGAAGACGAATCTGATTTTGTCAGCGGTTACGATATCAGTGTTGTCGCCCGTAAAACGGGTTTAACCCCAGCCAATCTCCGAGTCTGGGAGCGCCGCTACCAAGCCATCAGCCCGAAACGGTCAAAGTCCGGGAGGCGCCAGTATTCGGAAGAAGACGTCACCCGCCTCAGGCTACTGAAAGACTTGGCGCAACTCGGCCATCCGGTGCGAGCGACCGCTAGTCTACAGATCGAAGAATTGGCCAAGCTCCGCGCGGAACAAGAGGACGACCCTCCAGCGGATCTACGGGTAGTATTGCTAGACACCACGGCTTGCCGAGTGGTTTGTATCGGGGCACTGCTTCAAAGTGTGGGCAACGATCTCCCCGATACGTCGACGGTCGCCACGTTTGCCGACATGGAGGCTGCGGAGTCTGCAATTGAAGCACCACAGACCGACCTGCTACTGATCGAGTTCCCAGCCCTGTTCGACGATTCGATCACCCGGATCCAACGACTCGTCGAACGATGCGCTGCGCTGCGCGCAATCGTTTTTTACACCTTCGCGCAGAAGCGGGCACTTGAATCGCTGAGCCAAGCTGGCGACCGCCTCGCAGCCATCCGAGGACCACTGTCAGCAGAACAGCTCCAGCTAGCATGCTCAACGGCAGTTGCTGACGCGATCCGAACGAGCAGGCAGGAAGTGCCAGCGGTCGTCCTGCCCAAGGTCGATGACCGTATTCCCGAGCGCCAGTTTTCAGATCAAGAAATTGCCGAACTTGCCCAGATTTCGTCGACCATCGAATGTGAGTGTCCGCAGCACATCGCCAACCTGCTGGCAAATCTGACTGCCTTTGAGGACTACAGCGCGAACTGTGAAAACCGCCATGCCGACGATGCTGAAATGCACGCCTACCTCCACCAGATGACAGCACATGCACGATCAGTCATCGAAGATGCCATGTGTTTTCTGATTGAGTTTGAGAACATCGAGCTGAACTAAATGATGCCTGGCCGCAGCGTCGACTTGCAATCGAAGCCGTGGTCCGAAGAGACGTTAACGCACCTTCGAATTTCTCAGCACGACGGCTTCGATTGCAAATCGAAGTTGCCCTAATCGTCCGGGTAGAGTCGCTCCAGTAGCTCTTCCAAAAGCTCTAATACAAGCGGTTCTAACTTGGCCAAGACCTTGTCCTTGGTCTGCCCGTCCGTTCCGCGTTTCCAGACTTTCTCAACCTTGCCGCTATGGGATTCGAGGACACTCTTGACCTCATCCGCCCAGAACGGTGGGTGCTCGGCGTCTTCCCACTCACCACGACCTCTACCGAAATGGGCGACCGCCAGATAGCTCAGCAGAGCCAAGCCGACCTGCTCCCGGAAGTGACCCAAAGTCCAGTAGACGCAGTGATCTTTTCCTCGGGTCAGGTTCATTCCTTTTGCCAAAAGGTAGGCACCAGCACCGCCACCGAGCCCGCCGAGAATCGCCCCACCGCCGAGCGTGAGCCCGCCGTGAGCTAGATCAGCCACCAGTCCCCCACTCGCCCCGGCAGCGAACCCACCAACCGCCGTCCACAGCGGCTCGCTCACTCGCTCGGGCATCGCGAAATTTTCCAGAGACGACTCGGCAAAGCCGATAGCGCTCTGCCCTTCGAGGTCGTGCAACGCGATCAGCCGATCCATCGTTCCCTTGGCGCGCTCTGCCAATCGCTCGGTCAGGGAGTTGCGTGCCGATCGGAGTTCGGTGTTGAGCTCGCGCCTGCCGAGCCAGAATTTCTGAAGCAAGGTCTCCTTCGTCACAGCGACCTTATCAGTCGCCGAAGCGGCCAGTTGCCCCGCGATGGCTTCGGCCGAAGCCTCGAAGACATCACGGTTTTTTGCCTTCCAAGCTTTGCCGAGCGCCTCTGCCAAATCACGCTTCTCGCCCTTCTCCAACGCAGCCGCCACCACCCGCATCAGCTCATCCTCCTGGATCCAGCAACGCGCGAAGGCGTCGAGCCCCAGCACCGCTCGCACGGCCTCGAATTCACGTAGGTGCTCGCGCCATTCTTCCTCCTCTTTTGCCTCTATCTCGGCGGCACGCGGCGCCCCAGTCTGGTTCAGCAAGACCATCACCGGCTTGCCGATCCAAGTGAGGATCTCCATTTCCATGTCGACATATCCAGCGGACGCAGGATCCTCAGAGGCGCTGATCAAGTAAAGCACGACATCGGCCTCCTCTTGCACGTTCTGCACCGCCTGCTGGCTGCACCAGAACGGGCGATCCGCAAACCGGTCCCAAGCCTTGTTCACCAACCAGCTGAACGACCCTTTTTCCTTCTTGAGGCGCTTCAACAACCTGGCGGAGTCACCGAAGCCTGGCGTGTCCCAGAGCTTAAGCGCTTCGCCGTCGTCGGTCTCGATCAGCGAGTAGGCCGAGCTCGAATCCGTCACGTGAGGTCCATCGTGAGCATCGCCAACATCCTGGCGCAACAAAGTCCGCGCCAAGGTCGTCTTACCGACGTTGGTATGTGAGATCAGGCTGAGGGTTAGCGTCTTCTGTTCGGACATCCGTTTAGTCTGCACCATCCAATATCACGTCGAGGGCGGCAAGCCGTGTTTCATCAGCGTCCCCATCCAGAATCGCGAAACCTACCTTCGACTTCCCTAGGATCGAATCCCAAGCCGCGCGCCGCTCACCGAACCTCCGCTCGAACTCGCCTAGACCAACGAAGCGCTCCCGGAACGGGGACGCCTCGAGCAGCAGGAGGCCCTGTCCCCCGAGCTGTTGCCGGAATCGCCCTACCAGTCTCCCCTGCGATTCTTCCTCCGGCGTCGCGGAGAAATTCAACACCAAGACCTGGTAGTCCGCCTTTTCGAAATCGGCTTCGTCCTCGTCGCCGTAGCTGATCGGATCGGCAAACTCGACCCACAGTTGACCACCCCACAACTGGTGGACAAAAGCGCGCAGCCGATCACGTTCCTTCGAACCCAGCTCCATCCGGTGCGGGAAAATTCGGGCGACCAGATTGCCGCCCTCTTTGGTCTTGAACAGCCGCTCGATGTAGCGAGGCGCGGCCTCACGGAAATCGATCGCCCGCTCGAGCTTGCCAGCTTTTAAGTGTGCCGCTAATGCCATCAGCCCCCGTGGGAGCACGACGAACAGGCCGAC
>JBLHKE010000344.1:0-8023 GCA_047619485.1 Verrucomicrobiales bacterium
TGCGATACTTTGCACCGATCTATGCGCGCTATCCAATACGCCGCCGCCGCGCTCTTGCTTCTGGTCACCTGCCGGGCGGAGGAGCAGGCGCGGGCTGGGCTCGACTGGTGGGCATTCCAGCAGGTCGTGCGCCCGGACGTCCCGAAAACCACAGGGCCGTCAGCCAACCCGATTGACGCCTTCGTTCGTGCCCAGCTGGCGCAGCATTCGATGACGCCCGCACCGGCAGCAGCCCGGCGAACCCTCATCCGCCGCCTACACTTTGACCTTACTGGATTGCCACCGACATTCGATGAGATCGAGGCCTTCGTTGCTTCAAATGATCCGAAGGCCTCCGAGAATTTGATCGATCAGCTGCTCGCATCGCCACACTTCGGCGAGCGCTGGGCGCGGCACTGGCTCGATGTCGTCCGCTACGCCGAGACCAACGGCTACGAACGCGACGCCGTGAAACCGAACATCTGGAAATACCGCGATTGGGTGATCGATGCTTTCAATTCTGACATGCCCTATGATCGGTTCGTGCGCGAACAGCTCGCAGGCGACGAAATTCCAGATCGCAGCGAATCGTCAGTCATCGCCACCGGCATGCTGCGCGCCGGGACCTGGAACGACGAGCCCAATGACCCGCACGAATACAAATACGAACGCCTCGAGGACATGGTCGATGTCGTCTCCACCGCATTCCTCGGGGTCACCGCAAAATGTGCACGCTGTCATGATCACAAATTCGACCCGATCCCGCAGCGCGACTACTACCGCCTGGCGGCGGCGTTCTGGCCAGGTGCGATCGAACCGAGAGACGGTGCGTTGATGGGCGGTCCCAAGCCGGACGAACTCGGCCACAAAGATGTCTTCGGCTGGACCGATCTGCGCCGTGATCCGCCGCCATTTCACCTGTTGATCAATGGCGACCCACAGCGCGAGGGCGACGTCGTCGAACCGGGCCACCTCTCGCTGGCACCAGCGTTGGATCATCCATTAGCCACCCCGCCGGACGGATCTCGCTCGACGCTACGCCGATTGCAGCTGGCGCAATTTATCGGGCACCGCCGCAACCCGCTCGCGGCGCGCGTGATGGTCAATCGGATCTGGCAACATCTGATCGGCAAGGGGATCGTCCGCACGCCGAACAATTTCGGATTCAAATCGGCCCCGCCGACGCACCCGCAGCTGCTCGACTGGCTCGCGGCCGACTTCATGGATAGCGGCTGGACGATCAAGCGCCTGATCAGGCAGATCGTCCTCTCTGCGACCTACCAACAAGCATCCGTCCACCCGCGCGAGGATGCGTTCGCCCAAAAAGATTCAGGCAACCACCTTCTCTGGCGGATGGATCGCCGGCGCGCCGATGCAGAAGCCTTGCGCGATGCCCTGCTGCACACCTCCGGAGAAATCAATCTGCGCAGGGGCGGCCCCAGCTTCTATCCGGTGATGGCGCCAGAAGTGCTCGAGGGCTTCTCGCGCAAGAGCAGCGCCTGGACGACCTCGCCTGAGGAAGAACGCCTGCGCCGTAGCGTCTACATGGTCTCGAAACGCCATCTCTTACTGCCAATCATGACCGCGTTTGATTTTCCCAACAGCGAGAAGCCGTGCGGCAAACGCGACGTGACAACGGTCGTCCCGCAGAGCCTCGCGATGCTCAACAACCACTTCGTCCACGCGCGCAGCGACCGGCTCGCGGGACTCGCGAGCGAGCAGTCCGACAGTGCCGAAGGCGCGATCCGCTTCGCCTGGCGCAAAGCGCTCGGTCGCGATCCGACGGAGGCGGAGCTGGCGAGCGCCTTCGCCCACTACGAACAGCAGCGCGATCATTTCCGACCAGCTACTGTCGAGAGCAGGCCCGCAGCACCTGCACCAACGATTTCGAAACAGAAACTGGTGCTGCGCCTCAGCGCATCCGACGGCATCACCCTCGATGGCGACGGCAGAATTGCCAGTTGGAGCGATCGCTCCGGCCAAGAGCATCACGCCTCCCAGCCCGACGCCAAGCGCAGACCAAGCCTCAGTCGGGACGCCATCAACGGTGAACCGGCGCTGCGCTTCAGCGGCAATAGCGAGTTCCTGCATCTCGCCGGCAGCGTCGTCCGCTCGCAAACCTGCACGATCATCGCCGTCGCGAGCGATCGATCAAATGGCGCAACCCATCGGGAGATATTTTCGAACTGGGACGGTGCCGCTGGCAACTCGGTGAATTCACTCTTTCTCGGCCTCACCGGCAAGGGAGCCGTGCGCTTCTCAGACAACTTCCTCAGTGGACAGAAACTTGAACCCACGTCACAGCCGTTCCTGCTAGTGGCAACCAACGGCTCCGTCGGCGCGAACATTTTCCACAACGGCGTCCAGATCGCCACCCGTCCAAATCCTCTCACGACACGCAGGCTCGACACGCCATTCGTCATCGGCCAGCAGGGAAACATCCAGGGCGAATACTGGAACGGGGACATCGCCGAGTTACTAGTCTACGAGCGCCAACTCGACGATCGGGATCTCGCGTCCATAAGTGTGGCACTTGCGCAGAAGTATGCGATCCCGCTCGAGCCCGGAGCCGCCCAGGCGAGCCGCAATCCGGAAATGTTAGCGCTCGCGTCGGTCTGCCACGTGCTACTCAATTCGAACGAATTTCTCTATGTCGACTGATCAGAAATCACGGCGCGGTTTCCCCTGTGGCGTCACGCGTCGGGAATTCGCATGGGAGATGGGCGGGGGCTTCACCGGCCTGGCCTTGACCTCTCTGCTCGCCGGCAGCGGCTTCTTTGCCCGACACGGATACGCCGACCCGCTCGCGCCAAAACCTGCGCACTTCGGGTCGAAGGCGAAGAGCTGCATCTTCCTGATGATGAACGGCGGCCCCAGCCAAGTCGACACGTTCGACTACAAACCCGAACTGCGCAAACATGCCGGCAAACAGCTGCCACCGGACAAGAAATTCATCAACTCCGGTGGCCGCAAAGTCGGCTTCCTCACCCCGAACTGGCGCGAATTTCGCCCCGGCGGCCGCAGCGGGCTGTTGATTTCCGACTACTTCCCGAAACTCCGCGACCACGCCGACAAGCTCGCAGTGATCCGCTCGTGCCACGCCGATAGCCACGCCCACGGCTCGGCGCTCGTCCAGATGAACACCGGGATGCCGCTCATCGGCCGGCCGTCGCTCGGATCGTGGGTCGCCTACGGACTCGGTAGCGAAAACCACAGCCTGCCCGCACATGTGGTGATGTTAGACAAACGCGGTGGCCCCATCAGCGGCCAGCCGAACTGGTCGAGCGGCTTCATGCCAGCGACCTTCCAAGGCACCCTGTTCCGCCCGGTCGGCAACCCGGTCCTCGATCTCAACGGCTCGGTGCACCTGGACCGCAAGGCACAACGCAACCAGCTCGATTTTCTCGAGGAACTCAACCAAGTGCACCTCGATTCGAGACCCGGCGGGCAAGAGCTGGCCGCTCGGATGCAGAGCTACGAACTCGCCTACCGCATGCAAGCCGAAGCACCAGAGGCCGTCGATCTATCGAAGGAATCGCGGCGCACCATCGATGCCTACGGGGTCGGCAAACAACCGACCGACGAGTTCGGGCGCAACTGCCTAGTCGCGCGGCGGCTGGTTGAGCGCGGCGTGCGCTTCATCCAACTCTATTCTGGCGGCGGGCACCTCGAAGAAACTTGGGACGCCCACGAATCGATCGAAAAGAACCACGGACGCCACGCAGCAGAGGTCGACCAGCCGATCGCCGCCCTCCTCCAGGATCTCGAACAGCGCGGCATGCTCGACGAGACGCTCGTCGTCTGGGGCGGCGAGTTCGGGCGGATGCCCTTCAGCGAAGGCAAGGACGCACCCGGCCGAAATCACAACCCGCTCGGATTCAGCATGTGGATGGCCGGCGGCGGCATCAAGGGTGGCACCGCCTACGGGGAAACCGACGAGTTCGGATTCGAAGCAGCCAGAGATCGCGTCCACGTCCACGATATCCACGCGACGATTCTGCACCTGTTAGGCATCGACCACGAGCTGCTCACCTATTTCCATCAGGGCCGCAATGAGAGCCTCACGGATGTCCACGGCAACGTCGTGCACGACATCATCGCCTGATCCAGAACCCGTAGTATCCGGAAACTCGAATCGTCCAGTTTTCATGCGGCATCCCGGTAGTAGTAGCGCAGCAGTCCTCCGAGCCTTCGCCGACATTGCACCTCACCCGCGCCGTCCGAACTGAAGTCCGGCTCGATGATCTCGTTTCCCAGACCCTGGTGGTTCCGCTCTCTGTGGTAGTGCTCGCAGAACTGGTCGACCGCCCGCCTCAACGATCCCTCCCCTATCAGTATCATCCGCTCCAAACACTCCGCCTTGATCGATCGAACGAACCTTTCCGCGAATGCATTCAAATTGGGAGAGCGTGGCGGCAAGCGTACCGAGTTCACTCCGGCACTTTCGAGGATCGAAAGGAACTCGCGGGTGAACAGCGTCGATCGGTCATGGATGAGGTACCCGCATCCAATGAGGAATCCGCTTGAGCAGTCGGTCAGGTTCCGCCCGACCTGCTTCATCCACTCCCCATCGGGCTCGGGGACGATCCCGGCGATGCTCACCTTCCGGGTCGATAGCCGGATCACGAACAGGACGTGGTAGCGGGGTGAGCAGACCAACGATCGCCTTCAGCCGCCCATAGCGGATCAGTTTGGCCTTGCCCGCCAGGCGTCTCCTCTGCTCATCTGTGAATTTCGGCCGTCGGCTACCCTGCTGCTGCTTCAGTATCCTGACCTCCTCCTGCAGGTATTCGATCATGTGCTGCTGCTGGTGCTGGTGGTTCATCCAGCCCGCCAGCGACACCAGGATCAGTTTGAATGCGTCCATCGTGCCATTCCTGCATTATTCAGACCCGTAAAGCGAACCGAATCGGAGACACTGGTCCATCTCTAACGAGCTGATCCTCAGACGAACCCGGTGTAATCGAATTTCCGGACACTACGGGTTACGATGCTGTTGACCTTACGCCATAACTGATCAGTAATTGAGGCTCAGTCTTTCCGAGCCCTACTCGAGCTCACGGACTTGATAGTAGATCCGCGAGGTGCTTGGAGCGAGATTTTCGCTAAAGGAAGTCGTCTCGCCTTCGCTGTTGATGCCATCGTCAAGCTCGCCCCAATTCGTCATGTCTGTAGAAGAATCGATGGCATACATTTTGTTGGGACGTGAGTTCCACTCGACCGTGGTGGCTCCGGTGTCGGAGTCGTAAGTGATCGATGTGATGGCGAATGCGACCTTTCCACCGATTAGTTCAAGTGGCGTGGATCCGGCGAAGAGCTCTGCTATCTGTTCCGGCCTGAGGGCGTCAGAGAATATCGCAAACTCGTCGATTCGCCCCCCGAAACTGTTGGCCATGGTGAGACCTTCGGCACCGAGCGTGATGGTTCCGTCGAACGGGTCGAGGGGGTCGGCACCACCTGCTTGCGCGGCGAGGAGACCATCGATCCAGATTTCGCGTTCGCCTTCCGCGTTGCGTTGGAAGACAAAGTGCTGCCACTGGTTCTCGATTGCACCGGTCGTAGTCATGCGCTCGGGGGGATCACAGCAGCCAGACTGATCGAAGAAAACAGTGCCGTTACTCCATGGGGTGTGGGCTTGGAAACCTCGCACGTTGCCATCCGCGAGAGGTGCGTGGAGCCAGAAGGCGCTGGAGTTGCCGAACCCGGTGTTGAACTGCCAGAACGCGACCGACACCGAGTTTTTGGCCGAGGCCAAATCGAGATGGCTGCCGGATGGGGTTTCCGCGTACGAGCCATCAGCTAGGGCCATGAGATCCAAGGACTCATCGCCGCCAGCGCCGCTGACACCGAGATCACCGGTGGTTAGAACGGCCGCACCAGCAAGGACGAGATCAGGGGAGTTCTCGGCCTGGTCGGCGAGGGTGCCGTTGAAGTCAAAATAGGCGAGCAACGCTACCTCGGGGGTGCTGTTCGGGTCGGTAGGGTCACTGCCGTTGTCAATCTCTGTACCGTCCGAGACGCCGTCACCGTCAGTGTCTGGATCGTTCGGGTCGGTGCCAGTCATCGTGGCGCTGACGAAGACTCCGCCATTATCTTCGACCCCATCTCTGAGGCCGTCGCCGTCGCTGTCGGAGTCGAGCGGATCAGTTCCAGTGTCGGTCTCGTCGACGAACATTCTAGTGTTTGACTCGACGTTGTCTTTAAGGCCGTCATCGTCGGTATCATCGTTGTTCGGATCGGTGCGATTCAAAAACTCGTCGAGGTTGGAGATCATATCGGTATCGGGGTCGCCGCCAGCGTCATCGACCATGTTCTCAACCTCGTAGCTGTCAGGCATGCCATCCATGTCTGTGTCAGGTAGGAGGTCCACTAGGACAGAATCGATCTCCCAGTTCGGGTTGCCAGCTCCTTTAGCGCCTTCGTCCCAGGCACCCAGGAATCGGATCGTGATCGTAGCGCCGGTCCGGACGCCGCCAACTTCGGCGACGCTGGTGATGAATTCGCCTGTCGCATAGTTCATCGAGTCGCCATTGAATCCGTCGCCCCCCTGGAGCGCGTGGTTGCCGATAAGGCCGGAGAATGTGTAGCCATTCTGCGTAAACGCGGCAGTAGGCACCGTCCTGAACGGTTCGCCATCGATCGATATCTGCAGCGCTGTGCCATCCCACTCAGATTCGATGCTGTAGCGGTGGTCGAAGCTGACGCGAATCCCGCCGGTGACGGGCACGGTGATTTCAGGGCTGGTCAGCGTGTTGGTCGCTGGGCCGGAGTCATCACCTGCCATCGACCAAGTTCCGATTCCGGTATTGTGAACTGACGCGACCGGGCTGTTGCCAGTCGCCTCTTCCGTGAAGCCGCCGTCATCAAAATTGAAGCTCTCTACGAATAAGGCGTCGTCTGGGATGCTCGGGTCGGTGCCTTCTCTGAATTCGTCTTCGTCGCTCTCGCCGTCTCCGTCTGAGTCACCGCCAGTCATGAAATCGTCAAGCTGGCCGAACATCAATTCCCAACTATCAACCAGGCCGTCACTGTCAGAGTCGAGGATGACGGTGAAGGTGAATGACATATCGACGTCTCCTTCATCGGTGCTGCCGCGGACTCGCACCGAGTGCTCGACGTTGTCGAGCCCGCTGAGGTCACCGACGACTCTTAGCTCGTTGGTTCCGTCAAATTCATACGAGCCGTTGTTGGTATCACCGTCGCCAGCCACGAGGGATAGAGTTGCGCTGGTGATCATGCCACCAAACTCGTTGAGAGCGTCGACCGTTCCCACCACCGTGTCCGCTGCCGCGCTAGAAAGGATGGCGGGATTGTCTGCTTCAGGGAAGGTGAAGGTTGGGTTGAAAGCGAGACTTCCGATCACGACCGAGCCCGCATTGAAGGTGATTTCGAGCGGGACGTTGCCACCTGGGGCAAGCCCGTCCGTCGTATTGGAAGCGACGAGGGCACCCGGGGCTCCTCCGTCGTCGGCATAGAAATGCACCTCAAGGTTTTGCCAGCGCTCTGCACAGCAGGCATCGGCACGCGGAAACATCCGCACGGTAGTCACGTCGAAAGTTCCACCGAGATCGAGGGTGTATTGTGCGTTGGTCGTCTGGTTAAGGATGGTCGACCACACGGCGCCTCCGCTTTCGAGCAAGTTGTTGGGTTCCTGGTTGGCAGCGCCGTGTTGGATGGTGTTCGTGGTTCCGACTGCGGGAAAGAGGTTTCCGCTGCCGAAGGTGCTAGCGGGGATGTCATTGGTGCTCGTACTCAGAAGGTCAAACGTAGCGCCGCCAAGTTCGTCTGGCACGATACCGAGAGCGAACACCTCAAGTTCCGAGAGGTGAAGTTGGGTGCCGGGGGTTTCGTTTTTTACGATCTGGACGAAGCGGACGAGTTCCGCCTGGGTGCTAGTCGGCGTTAGGAGAAAACAGAGGCTTAAAGCGGCAACGGCCGTACGGGTTTTTCTAATCATGAGAGTGAGGATTAATATCAATTTATCAGTTAATATCACACCCTATTTAAACATTGGAGAATTGTGAAGAATGAAATTATATTTTTT
>JBLHKE010000345.1:0-8019 GCA_047619485.1 Verrucomicrobiales bacterium
CGAGGGGTTCCCTCTGCTGGTGCGACTGCACAAAGACTTCTTTGATTTCGGCAAAGCGAAATCCGGCGGTGAGGACGTCCGGTTCTCGGTTGATGGAAAGCCCCTTGCCTATCAGATCGAGCACTGGGACGCGGCGCAAGGGGAAGCCAGCATCTGGGTCAAGGTTCCGGCGATCCATGGGAACGCGCGGCAAGAACTCAAACTGCATTGGGGCAAGGCCGACGCAGCGAGCGAATCCGATGGCAAGGCGGTGTTCGGCGAATCGAACGGCTACCTGAGTGTTTGGCATCTGGGCGACGAGGTGCGGGATGAGGTCGGCACACTCGAGTCCGAGGACAAGGGCACCACCCCCGTGCCCGGAATGGTCGGGATGGCTCGGCATTTCCCGGGGAAGAAGGGCGTGTTCGGCGGAGACAAGATTGCCAACTACCCGTCGGGGGACGGCGCGCACACCACCGCGCTTTGGTTTCGCGCGGAGCAAGCGAACGGGACCGTTGTCGGATGGGGAAATGAAGGAGGCAACCGTGGCAGCAAAGTGCGGATGCAGTTTCGCAGCCCTCCGCACATCCACGTCGACAGCGATTTTTCCGATATCAAGGCCGAGAGCCGCCTGCCGACCAACGAGTGGGTGCACGTGGTGCACACCTACGGGAACGGCCCGCGCAGGATTTATATCAACGGGGTGCTCGACGGCGAAGCGACCACCAAGCTCGACATCAAAAGTCCAGCGCGGCTGTGGCTCGGCGGCTGGTACCACAACTACGATTTCGTCGGCGATCTCGACGAGGTGCGAATTTCGAATGTGGCGCGCTCGGCGGAGTGGGTGCGTCTGCAATACGAAAACCAGAAACCGCTGCAGACACTGGTCGGACCGCTGCTGCAGGCGGGGCAGGCTTTCGGTGTCACACCTGCGAAGGCGGCGGTGGCGGAGGGGGAGAACGTGATGTTCACCGCGCAGGCGGGAGGGGCGCAGAAGATCTACTGGTCGACAATCCGCGATGGGGTGGAGACGGTCGTGGCGGTGGATCGGTTCGCGTTCACTTTCAAGGCAGGGCGCGTTGCGGGCGACAGTCAGGCAACACTGCGCTTCAAGGCGGTGTATCCGGACGGCGTAAAGACGAAGGACATTCCGATCGCGATCAAAGAAGCCATCGCCGAACCCGTGTTCACCATGCGCGCTCCAGCCAAGTGGGACGGCCGCTCGGCCATCGAGGTGGTTCCCGAACTGACCGCCGGTGCCGGCGAGATCAACTACTCGTGGCAGGTCTCGGATATCGCTGTCATCAAGGAAATAGCGGCGGACCGCTTGATCCTCACCCGCGCCCAGAACAGCGGGACGGTGACGGTGACGGCGACACTCAGCAACGGTGGCGAGCCGGCCACGCAATCGGTGGACATCGAGGTCACCGAGCCGAAACATGATCCCTGGATCGCCCGCACCCCAACGAAACACGAGATGCCGCAGGACGGCCAGTTCTACGCGCGCGACGGCACGGGTGAGGGGACGCTGCATTGCAAAGGCACGCTGGCGGTCGGAGGCGAAGAAGTCTTTCTCAAACTCTACGCTGACGGGAAGCTCGTGAAAACCGTGACCGGGAAACCTGCCTCGGATAGTTCGTATTCGCTTTCCGCAAGGCTCAAGGCGGGGCTGATCAAATACCGTGTGGAGTTCGGTGCGAAGACAGCAGGGCGTGAGACCGTGCTGCACAGCGCTGAGGACATCGTCTGTGGCGATGCTTACATCATCGAGGGGCAATCCAATGCACTGGCGACCGATACGCACGCCGATTCTCCCCGCGTCACCAACGATTGGGTCCGCAGCTACGCCCGCCCGAGATTCTACCGCGAAGGCGAGGCGCAAAACCTGTGGTGCAAACCGGTTTGGAAGGCGCACGGAACTGACCACCAAGCCGAGCTAGGCTGGTGGGGCATGGAACTCGCCAAACGTTTGGTTGAGAGTCAAAAAGTTCCCATCTTCATGATCAATGGTGCCGCCGGCGGGACGCGGATTGACCAGCACCAACGCGATGAGGCCAACCCAACCGACCTGTCCACCATCTACGGCCGCCTGCTGTGGCGTGTGCGCGAGGCGAAGCTGACCCACGGCATCCGCGCCGTCCTCTGGCATCAGGGCGAGAACGACCAAGGCGCGGCCGGGCCCGACGGTGGTTACGGTTGGGAATCGTATGAGAGGTATTTCGTCGATATGTCCGCCGCCTGGAAACGCGACTTCCCAAACGTGCGACGCTACTACGTCTACCAGATCTTCCCCAACGCCTGCAGCATGGGCAACGGCAACGGCGACCGGCTACGTGAGGTGCAGCGGACGCTGCCGCGCCTCTACTCAAACATGGACATCATCTCGACCTTGGGGATCGAGCCACCCGGGGGATGCCACTTTCCCTTGGAGGGCTGGGCGAAGTTTGCGGTTCTCGTGCAACCGCTGATCGAGCAAGATTTCTACGGCAGGAAAGTGACCGCTTCCATCACTGCACCAAATCTGAAACAGGCCTACTTCACCAGTGGCGGGAACAACGAGATCGCGCTGGAGTTCGACCAGCCCGTGGTCTGGGACGAGGCGCTGATTAACGAGTTCTACCTCGATGGGAAAAAAGAACAGGTCGCCTCTGGGAAAGTGGCCGGAAACGTTCTGATTCTAAAGTTGAAGGAGGCTTCGTCGGCTGAGAAGATCACCTACTTAAAAGAGATGTCATGGAGCCAACAACGTTTGCTCAGGGGTGCCAACGGCATCGCCGCGCTGACGTTCTGCGAGGTGCCGATCCATTCTAAGAACTAGCCTTTGATAATTATTCAAATGAACCACGGAGAATACAGATCATGATCAATCGCAGAAAAATGCTCAATGGAATGGCCGCCGGCCTCGGTGCGCCACTTGGCTTAAGCCTGTTTCCAGACATTGCCCAGGCAGCAAACAAAACGGCCGCCAGTCCAAAACGCGTTATTTTCTTTTTACAGAACCATGGATTTGACCCCTTGACCTGTATCCCCAAGGGGCTCGATGAAAGCTGTGCGCTCGACGGGGTGACCCTGGCAGAGCCGATGCAGGCATTGGAGCCTTACAAGGACAGGATGCATATCGTCACGGGTTTGCACGGCCGCCATACCAGCCCCGGGCACAGTGCCTATTTCGGAGCCCTTGGCGGCTATCGTGGCAGTCAAGGTGTCCCGCCGGCTGGCGCCACAATTGATTATGTGCTGAGCCAGTCACTTCCAAAGACAATTCTTCCGCCACTGTGCATCGGAATGGAATCAATCGAGAACATGAAAGCGCGACCGACCGTCGCCAATCTTACTGCTTCAGGGCCGAAGCAGCCGATTTTCATGCATTGCAACCCCAACATGCTCTACCAAATGCTCTTCGGCAGTATCGCCGAGGGAGATATCAAGAAGCACTACCAAGCTCGTTCAAATATCATGCTTGATGTCGAGCGTGTGGCAAAACTCAAAGCGAACGGATTACCTCTGAGCGAAAGTGAACGCTACGCAACTTATGTCAACGGATTTCGGGATGTGAACGGATTGCGAGACAAGCTATCCACGATGCCGGCACAGCTCAAAAAATACGCCCCAAATCCCGATGAACGCTATAGCAAACCAAAATTCGAAACCGATTGGCATGACGCCCTATTGGAGATCGGTATCGCGGCTCTACAGGCAAACCTGACCAATGTCCTAACGATCGGCTCCGGATGCGGTGAGTATTTCGGGGCTTGGAAAGGGCTGGATATTACTTCAACCGGCCACGGCCTTGGACATATGGACCAACCCGACAATCCGATCTGGATAAAGATCCGTCAGTACAACTGCGAGATGCTGGTCAAGCTCATGAAAGCCCTGGAGGCCATCCCTGAAGGCTCGGGCTCGATGATGGACAACACCTTGATCGTCTACACCAGCAATAATGGAGAGAAACAGCATACCGACGGATCCAACTGGCCATTTGTGCTTCTCGGCAACGCCGGTGGACGTTTTAAGACCGGTCGATACACCCATATAGGTGACCGCCCGATCAACGACCTCTACACCACCTTTCTCCATGGTGTTGGAGCGCCGGTAGATCGCTTCAACATGGAGAAAAGCTTCGCCCTTCTCCACCATAGCAAGCTCGGCCCCATCGAGGAACTATTGGCCTGATATGTCTGTCTACAAATTCGTCTATTGCGCGGTCTTATCAAGCGTCATGCTCTCCCTGTCGTCCGAGGCGGGCGAAACTGACTTCGATAGCCTAGTCCAGCCATTCCTAGAAAACTATTGCCTTGATTGTCATGACGATGAGACTCAGAAAGGGAAAGTTTCTCTAGAAAATCTCAGTGGTATCTCGGCAGAGAATGCCAGCCTGTGGAAACGGGTCTGGGAGCAGGTGGCCCTGAAGGAAATGCCGCCCAGGAAGAAGAAAAACCAGCCGGAATTGATGCAGCGCTTGGAAATTTCCAACTGGATTACGGATGGACTGACCAATGCCCTCAAAAACAAAGGTGGCTACAATGATCACCTGCGCCCGATCAAGGGCAACCATATTGATCATGACCTTCTTTTTAACACCCAGCACAAAAACCTCGAACCCGCATCCACACCGGCACGCATCTGGCGCATTCATCCCCAGGAACATCTGGTCCGTCTGAATGATCTCATTACCCCCAAACGAAAATATGATCCGAAACGCCCAGGGCTGTGGATCCACGGAGATCATATCCCGCTGAATCTGGAAGGTCAGACCAAAGTCTATTTCGGTTTGGATCGCTATGTTGGCAGCGCCCAAGAGTATCTAGCTTACGTCAATGGCGTAGGCAGTTTTCAGTCTCTGCTGTCGATGCTCACCGATCATGGCCTGCGTAATTACCCCTTCATTTACTCAGTCAACAGTTCAGAGGCGATGCAGATTTCCGGCGTCGCAGAAAAAATATTACGTTTCATGGCCTACGGCCCGAATGCAGAGCCCTACCAGTTTGTTGATCCACCCTTTGATATAAACAAAATACCCGGGCAATATAGAAATCTGCATGTCATTTACTATGGCAAAGAAATCAAACGTCCGTTGACCCCGATGTATGAGTTGATGAAAACACCTGGGGTTAGCGACGAACGCCTTGAAGCAGTCATTGAGTTTCTTTTTGAATCCCTGACACTGCGCCCTCCCAGCACTGAAGAGACCGCGCTCTACCTGGAAATTGTCAAAAATTCGATTGGGGACCTTGGTAAAGAAGATGGTGTAATCTTGGGTCTAACCCCGATCTTCCTTGATCGCGACGCGCTGTTTCGGCCCGAACTATGTGCGACCGGAAAACCCGACAAACATGGACGCGTGGGGCTGCGCGGCAATGAGCTCGCGCTTGCCATCAACGCGGCCTTCTCCTACGTCCGTCCGCAAGCCGACCATCTATGGCCGGCGCTGGCCGAGGGGAAACTGAGGAACCGCAAAGATGTCAGACGGGAAGTCACCCGCATCCTGAATGACGACAGCATTAGAAAACCCCGCATCCTGCAGTTCTTCAGGGAGTATTTCGACTATGATCGCGCCGGCAGTATCTGCAAGGATGAAAAGACCCTTACAAAAGATGGGGGTCATTTTGGAACCTACTACTCCGCCATGAACAGCATGATCGCCAATACCGATCGCCTGATAGAATTAATTTTGCGCGAAGATAAAAATGTCTTGAAGGAATTATTGACCACTGACCGTGTGGTCTATCAACCTTTCACGTCTGGGGCAGATTTCAGGGATGGCATATTGTTCAAAACCGATATCAATTACTTCAAGAATAGGGGCAAACATTTTACTCCCTTTAAGAAATACGAGGAAATCGAGCCCACAAAAGACAATAAGCTCGTGATCGAAAGGGCCAAAAGATTAGTGCACGATCAGAACATGCTGCATCATATATTCCCGAATCCTGCTAAGCCGATCTATGTGCGTCAGTCACAATTTGACAGGGGGAGAGCCCCGCCTGCCAAAAATGCATTGAAGTCGATAAGCACCGTCGACCCCAAAGAGCGCCTCGGCATTCTCACTCATCCCGTTTGGCTGGTATCTCACTCGGATGCGATGGACAACCATGCGATTCTGCGCGGGCGCTGGATCCGGGAACGCCTCTTGGGCGATGCCGTACCGGATATCCCGATCACGGTTGATGCCATGTTGCCAGATGAGCCCAAGTCCACCCTGCGCCACCGGATGCGCGTCACCCGCGAAAATGAATGCTGGCGCTGTCATAAGAAAATGGATCCCCTCGGCCTGCCATTTGAAATGTATAACCAGCTAGGGATGGTTCGCAATACGGAGCAGGGCAAACCCGTCGATACCAGCGGCGAGATTCTTCTCAGCGGTGATCCGGATCTAGATGGGCCGGTTGCCGATGCCATTGAGATGATTCGAAAACTGGCAGAGAGCGAGCGCGTCGAGCAGGTCTTCGTCCGCCATGTGTTCCGCTTCTGGATGGGGCGCAACGAAACCATCAACGACGCACCGATCCTCCAGCAGGCACACCGCGCCTACAAGAAAAGCGGAGGGAGCATGAAAGCCCTGTTGACGTCGCTGCTCACCTCCGACGCCTTTCTCTATCGCAAAGCGCTCGCGCCCCACGCCAAATCCGGAGCCAAATGATGCTCCCGATTTCGCCAGCGTCGCAAGCGGCGACCTATTACGTCAGCAGCTCGAAAGGCGGGTTGCGATGCTTGTGATCGTTGGTAAAACTTGCGACGAGTTTGTCTCGCCACCGTGGGATGATCGGCAGGAGTTGCATTTTCGGGCGCATATCCCTAAGATTAACCCGAATTGTCCAAACGAACCGCTCATCCTCATCCGACAGCGATCCGCTTGCGCATGTTTGTCCACGAAGTGACATTGACCTAATGCCTTCTGCTAATTCCGATCCCGAACATGATCCGATCGACGTTTGCGTTATTGAGGATCACCTCGATTACCGCAAGACGCTCATGGCGGAGCTGCAAGATTCGGCAGAGCTCACATGCAGTAGTGGGTTCTCCTCGGTGGAAACTGCACTCGAATCCATCGATAGAGGCTACATGCCAGATGTCGTGCTGCTCGATATTGGCCTGCCGAAGATGGACGGGATTACCGCTATCCCAGAACTGCGCAAGCGCTGCCCCGATGCCAGTATCCTGGTGCTCACCGTATCCGACGACCGCGTAGTGCTGTTCAAGGCGCTCGGCGCAGGGGCGGGTGGTTACCTTCTTAAGACTGCCAGCATCGCGGAGATCCGTAACGGCATACTCGAGATACGGCGCGGTGCGGCACCCCTCAGCCCGGCGATGGCGCAGATGGCCTTGAGCGCGTTCAACCGTTTCGCCCCGCGCGAATCAGAGGCTCGGCTGACCCCTCGCGAGAAGGAGATCCTCACCCTGCTTGCGGATGGCTTGATAAAAAAGGAGATCGCCGACCGCCTGGACGTCAGCTACCACACGGTCGACAACCACACGCGAAACATTTACGAGAAACTGCAGGTGAAGAGTCTTGCCGCGGCGATCGCCAGGGCCACCAAGGACGGTTTGCTATGAGCTCTTGATCATGCGTTTCCTCAAGCTTCTCGTGATCGGATTGGTGGTTGCTGGAATTGCGGGAGTTGGTTTTCTGCTCGTTTTTCCCGATGCTTCGCCAGCGCCGCCAACGAAGGCTGTGTCAGAAGGCGGGCGGTGGGATCGCTTCGTCGAGCGCACGGCGGCCGCGGTCTTCCCCGAGATCCGCTCGATCGATGCGAGGCTCGGTGAGCTCAACGCCCTGTTCCCGACCCTCCCGGAAGTGAACGTCGCCAATACCGCCGGCGGGAGCGGCGGTTACCACATGGACTTTCTCGCGGGGCCTGAGAACGGCACTCTCAGCTTGCGCTGGGCCACGCCACAGACGCTCGACGCGATCTCCGTCGTGCCGGCGCGCCTGGTGGTTCAGCGGAAGGTTTTCGTCAACTACGGATTCCCGGAGGCTTGGGCATTCTACGTCACGTCCAGTGACGGCGAACGCCAGCTCGTTGCGCGCATTGCCGA
>JBLHKE010000346.1:0-7988 GCA_047619485.1 Verrucomicrobiales bacterium
ACCAGAGGCAGAACCAGAGGCAGAACCAGAGGCAGAACCAGAGGCAGAACCAGAGGCAGAACCAGAGGCAGAACCAGAGGCAGAACCAGAGGCAGAACCGGAGGCAGAACCGGAGGCAGAACCAGGGGCAGAACCAGAGGCAGAACCGGAGGCAGAACCGGAGGCAGAACCAGAGGCAGAACCAGAGGCAGAACCAGAGGCAGAACCGGAGGCAGAACCAGAGGCAGAACCAGAGGCAGAACCAGAGGCAGAACCAGAGGCAGAACCGGAGGCAGAACCGGAGGCAGAACCGGAGGCAGATTCTACCGAGATGCTGGTTTTTGTTCCGCGGCCGGCCGATGAGACGAAGAAGGAGGAGGAGGTTATGGAAGCCGTTCCGTTGATGAAAAAACAGGACTCTCCAGCGATTGATGGACCTCCTTCCCCGAACGATGAGTTGGAGGGCGAGGCGCCGAAGCGCCAATGGAAGCCGTCAGGTGATCGTCGCGGACCGAGACGGAACGTGCGACGCAAACCCTCGAAGCGGAATAAGAAGAAATGAGTGACACAGGTTTTTCAGAACCGGTGCGCCGCGGCCACCTGGAAGGGCAGACGGTTTTTGTTGATGATCAGTTGCCGCGTCAGGGAACCTTGGAGACCCTCTTGGTGACGTCTCCTTATGCGCGGGCTGTGTTGACTCGGCGCGACATCAGTCAGGCCTTGGCAGTCGCTGGAGTGCGGCGGGTCATTTTGGCGGAAGACATCCCCAGTGCTAGCGTCGAGAATGGGCGCTTGTTGGCTGGGGGCGATATCGAATTTTTTGGCCAGGTCGTAGCGGTCGTCGTCGGAGACTCGACCGAGGCATGCCGGGCTGGTGCGAAGGCTCTGGATATCGGCTACCAACCGCTTCCGCCGGTAATCGGGATCGAGGAGGCGATCGCGGTGCAGAGCTATCACAGTGCATCGAAGACGATCGAACGGGGCGATTTTTTGCAGGCGATCCAGTCATCGCCGAGCCGCCTACAGAGTTCGTTTCACTGCGGTGGGCAGGAACATTTTTACTTGGAGACACAGGTGGCACTCGCGGAACCCGACGGGCGTGGAGGTTTGCGGATCGCTTGCACCGGGGAGGATCTCTCGGGGCTTCAGGCGGAGATCGCCCGCCTGCTTGGCTGCCAGATGAACCGTGTCGAGATCGAGTGTCCGCGGATCGGTGGTGGTTTTGCCGGGAAGCAATCGCAGACCCACGGCTGCGCATCGATTGCAGCACTCGCGGCAGAACTAACCGGGCGCCCGGTTCGCGTGCGTTACACGAGGGCGCAGGACATGATGCTCACTGGGAATCGCCACCCGATCTACGCCGAGTTTGATGTGGGGTTCGACGAACAGGGACGGATCCTCGCTGCGGATATGTTCGTGTATCTTGACGGTGGCTGGTCGATTGAAAACTCGGAAACCGTCCTTGAGAACCTGTTGCTCCACCTTGACAACGCCTACCACATTCCGAATTTTCGGGTATCAGCTCGGATCTGCAAAACGCACACGGTTTCGAACACGCTATGCGTTGGAGCTGGCGCTCCGCAAGCGGTGGCCGTCACCGAGGAGATGATCGGTCGAGTCGGACGGCGTCTCGGGCTGTTGCCGGAGATCATCCGGCAGCGCAACCTCTACCAGATAGTGCCCGAGGGGGGGGACGTGGAAATTGGGCGCACCCACTACGGCCAAGACCTCCCGACGAAGCGTCTGCAAGCGGTGTGGCGTAATACGATCCGCGGCGCTGAGTTTCCCGCGCGGCGCAAGGGGGTTCAGCTGTGGAATGCGAAAAATCCAGATCTGCGCCGCGGGCTGGCGGTGATGCCCGTGAAGTTCGGCATCGGCTCGCTTGATTCGACCCGCGGCCAGGCGACCAGCCTGATCCAGGCGTTCACCGATGGGAGTTTGCGTGTGAGTTTCGGCGGGGTGGATGTCGGTCAGGGGATCGCTACGGCGGTCTCAGACGCAGTTGCTGACGAGCTTGGGGTGGCTCCTGAAAAGATTCGTGCAAGTGGAGGAGACACCGCACTGGCACCAAACTCTCCGTTGGGTAGTGGGATTGAAGCAGACCTAGCGGCCGAGGCGGCGCGTGATGCCTGTCAGCGATTGAAGGCGCGGCTGATCGTGCTCGCCGCACAGATGTTGCAGGTGAGGGGCGCGCAGGTGTCGGTCATGGACGATGTTAGTTTTTCCGCGGGTGAGGCTTTCTCCATGGAGAGCCCTGAGATCCGCGTCTCGTTCGCGGAGTTGGTTTTGGCTGCCTACGAGAGTCGTGTCAGCCTGATGGCGACTGGTTTTGCTCGATCGCAGTCGGTCAAATACGACACGGCACGCGGCAAGGGGACGCCGTTCCGCGAGTTCACTTTTGGGGCCGCGGTTTCGGAAGTGCAGGTCGACCGCTTCACCGGCGAGGTGAAGATCCTGCGTGCGGATTTGCTTGTGGATGCCGGTCCGGTGGCTGACGCGCAGGGAACCGCATCGGCAATCCGCGGCGCTTTTGTCCAAGGGACTGGCTGGCTAACTTCCGAGGAATTGCTGTGGGGCGGCGATGGCGAGTTGCTCACCGTCGCCCCCGATACCTACAAGGTTCCGACGATCGCGGAGGCACCGCTGGATTTTCGAGTCACCGTGGTGCGCGAGGAAGGTATGGCTGGAAGTGGTGCGAGGCCGAAAGATCCGACCGCTTGTTCGTTCATGTTGGCGATCAGCGTCCGCGAGGCGATCAAGGATGCGGTGCTATCGTTTGGGGCTCCGGAAAAAGTGCTTGCCGTGCACTTGCCATCGCCCTCGACTCCAGAAGCAATTTGCCTGCTGATCGAACAGTTGCAGGCGGAAGGGTAGCGAACCAGGGGAGATAGAGCCAACACCTTCAAGCTCTCCCCGCCTGCGCTCTCACTCCCTCACGCTAGAGAGGCGAATACGAGGCTGGTGAGCAGGAGGTAAAGGTGATCTTTCATTGTGCGCTGCAGGCACCATGACGGTTGCGGAGAGGCTGCCTGGCGCAATCAGGCGCCCGGTGCGGAAGCTATTTTTCCTCACGCTGAACGAGCGCTGCGCTTCGCTTTTGGGCAAATAGCCAGCGATGAAATTTCTCGTCCAAGAAAACTTGTCGGGTCACTAGGTGCCCGGCTCCTCGAAATTCGGTATGGCGAACCGTGGTGCTAACTTTTCTCAAAGCGGCGACCATCTCCCTAGATTTTTCAGCGCTGACGATCGGGTCTTTCTCGCCGTGGAATGCCCAGATCGGAATGTGTTTGAACCCGTCGACGCTTTCTGGATCGCCGCCACCCGAGACCGGTGCGGCAGCGGCGAACAGGCTCGGTTGCTTCGCTAGCAGGTGCCAGGTTCCGTAGCCGCCCATCGAGTAACCACAGAGATAAATACGGTCTGGATCGACCGGAAGATTTACGCGTAGGGCTTTGATTAGGGCGGTGAGTTTCTTCGAGGTCGCACCTCTCCACGTCTTCCAATTTGGGCACTGCGGTGCGACGATGAAGCACGGGCGCTTCTTATAATTGTTGGGGTAGCTGAATGACTTCGCCTCTCCGGTGAGGTGTTTCGTATTGTCCTTGCCGCGCAAGTGGATGCCGTGCAGGTAGATGACCATCGGATATTTTTTCCCGGCTTGGATCGTTCGGCCTCCGAAGATTCGGTAGGGGAGGTCACCATCAAACATCGATCGCTCCCACTCGCCTGTGATTAATGCCGGGTATTCGTTCGCCGGAGCGGGGGTCGACAGCGTGGCTACAAGAGCAAGCGCGATTAGCAGGAAGCGGATCATGTCCTCGTCAGATGATACTCCATCGGGACCGAGAACTCTAGCTGGATCACTTCAAGGTCTTGATCCAATCAACTAGTGCACGCTGCTCGGCCTCCGAGAGACTGAGGTCGGGCATCGCTGGAGGATAACCAACCGCTGCTTCAGCAAGAGGGGTGTCGATCGATTGCAGCAAGTAGGCGTCGTCGACGGTGACCTCGACGGTCTTCCCCGCCCGGATGACTTTCTGCCGCTTGCCGTGTAATCCTTTGAAAGACGGGCCGGCGAGACGGGAGCCGTCGAGCGAATGGCAGGCGGCACACACTGCCGCATACTGCGCCTTGGCGTAGGCGAGTGGGTTCTTCTTAATGTCGATGGTGGAAGTCACCGCACTAGCGTTGCCCCCGCCTTGGTGCCGGATCATCGAATACCAAGCGGTATTCTTATACAGTGGAAGTTTGTCGAGTTTGACCTCGATCACCCAGCCAACGTTCTCGTTGGAATAGTCACCATGTGTGATAAAGGGCGGAGAGTTGTCGCGGATGCCGGGAACGGCGAGGCGGATGCGTTTGCCATCGCCGACGAGTTCTCGGTTGGTGAGTGCTAGCACTTCGGTGCCGAAATTTCGCCCGCCGTAGCCGTTGGTCGGCACGTAAGTCCACTGTTTGATGTTGAATTCGACCGCGTCGAGTTGGCTTGCAGTGATCGGCTTAAAGAGTTCGATCTCGAGACCGTCAGGAATATCGCGGATGGCGACCATCTCGTTGAAGTCAGTAGGGATCTGTGCGGCATCGACGAACGAAAGCCGCTGCAAGCCGTAGTCGGGTTTCGGTTCTGCACCCGGTGCCGGGAGAAAACGCCACAGGCCGCCGTCACCAATGTGGCCGATGTAGTAGTTGCCGTCGGGGCCATAGACGAGCCGGTTTGGTCCCGCCGTGAATCCGGTTTCTCCGGCAGGGTCGTGACCTCCGGAGTGCAGGAAAACAGCGCCCTGCCAGACGCCCTCGACCTCCTCGAGGAACACCCGATTGATCCGACCTAGAGTAAGTTCGCCCAGAAGCCACTGGCCGTTGTAGACTGAGATCGGCCCTTTGAGATCCCGCAGGATCACTGGTTGGGTCGGCGAGCGATCGACGATCCCCTGCGGGAGATGCACCGTCGGCGGAGTCTGGTAGCGCGAGCCGCCCTTCTGCGAATCGACCTCCTCAGGTTGGAAGGCCGCGATGTTGGTGTTGTCTTTCTTGAGGAGGTAGTGCCCGTAGAATGCCCCCTGGGTGAGGCGGATGAATTCGTTGGATGGATTGAACACGCCCTGGTTGTCGACCACGATGATCTCCTGATCGGGACCGACAGCGAAACCGTTCGGGGTGCGGTAACCGCCGGCGTAATACGAAATGTCGACCGCGTCGGGCGATTCCTCGCCAGTGATTGGTCCGAGTAGAAAAGTGGATCCGCGTCTGGTCTTCGGGTTGACGGTGACATTCAGATCTCGTGATCCACCGAGGCGGATAGAGGTTGTGAAATTCCCTGCGAGGAAGGTAGCTGCGTCTTTTTCGATCGTTTCAAAACCGATCGTGTAGGTGTGGAAATTCGGCTGCGAAATTCCGTCAATAAGGATGACTTTCTCGTCCGCCGAATAGACGCCATCGCCGTTGCGATCTTCCAAGCGCGAGATCTTGTCCTTTTCACCGACGTAGATTTTCCCTTGGTAGACCGTGATCGCGGTCGGTTCGTAGAGGTCGCTCATGAGGCGCTGGGCTTTGATTTTGGATCGGTCAGAATTGCCAACGAGGCCAGTGATCCTGAAGATCTCGCCCGATTTGAATGGTGCTTTGTTCTGGCGATCGGGGGTGAACACCGTCGCGTAGAGATCATCTCCGTGAAATGCCATCGCGGAAATTTTCAGTGCCACGTCCTGATCCGGATAGACGTTCTCGAGGCGGTTCAGCGGGTGGAGCCGGTCTCCGGCGAGGCTCTTATCAAGCTTCGGATCAAACTTCTTTTTCTTGGGCTTCTTTGGTTCAGCTAAAGCCGCGATAGGGATGATGAGAGCAAGGACGACGAGTAGGAGGCGGTTCATTTGAGGTGGCGACAGTTCTGAGATCAGGCATACCAAACTTGCTCACGCCTGAGCCCGCGCAAGCTGAGAGTTCGTCGCGTGAATACTTCCCACCACTCATGTGGTTGACGGACGTGGACGAGTCTGATATGAAATTGATATGAAGATTCCTCAATCACTCGTAGCGATCTCGTTGTTCGTGTCAACGCTCAGCCTTTCGGCCTTCGCTCAGGATGATGACTTCAACGATGGGAATTCCGAGGGATGGTCAGAGCTGGCTCCGCTGGCAGCCGTGGGAGTCACCGCTACCTACACTTTCCCGGAGGGGAATCGTTACCGGCTACAATCGGCACCCTCGACGAATGAGGATGCGTTCGGTCCTGCGAGGATGGGGAGCATCCGTGAAGACGTGAGCTACACCGATTTCTACCAGTTCGTCGACGTGGTCGAGATGGATGAGACGCTCGATCAGAATATTGGAATGCTAGCGCGGGTGAGCGATGTCGGGTTGGGTACCACAGACGGCTATGGGTTGACCTATAACCCGACCGAGCAAAGCATGTTTCTCACGGCCATCACGAATGAGGCGGGCACCACCGTTGGCATGGTGGATGCTCCAGTCGCCCCTGGTGAACCTGTGCGACTCGTGTTTCAAGGGGTGGGGGATAGCTTCAAATGCGAGCTGTATCGGCTATCGGATCTCGAGACACCGGTGGCGACGATCGAGGAAACCGATTCTACCTATGGGGAAGGTTTCTCTGGCATCTTACTGACGAGTGATCCAGCCGATACTCCGATCGGGGTCGACTGCACCTTCGATAACTATCTTGCCACGCAAAGTGAGCCGAGTGGTTTTTCATTGATCGCGATGCGGCTCGAGGGCGACAGGCTGGTTTTCGATTTCAATAGTGTGCCAAATGCGCGCTATATTTTACGTAAAAGTGACGATCTGATTCACTGGGATGAGGAGACGGATGATATCCGTGGCGCGCTGGCGTTAACCACACGGTTCTCGATCCTCAAGCCAGCGGTCGCGTGTCGCTACTACGAGATCCGCGAACCGTAGGGCTTGTCTGGCTTGGATGCTGGAGGGACACTCCGGCGAAAATAGTGACAGGCCTCGATTCGAGCCAAGGGCTGGTCTCGATCTCTGCCTCGATTTTCCGCTTTTCCAACGCAACTCTCTTGGATAAGTTGGGTTTATCAGGTTGAGCCCTGATCATTAACTCCAGCCCCCCCCTGCTCCTACTCATGAAAACGCGATCCCTTTTTGGTTGCCGATTTAGCACTCGGTTCTCGCCCCTTGTCCTGCTCGCCGCTGGCCTTCTGTTGTGGATTCCTGGCGGCATTTTTGCGCAAGAGGACGGCGGGCGACCGAATGATGCCGGCGAAGACATTGACATCATTGATCCACCGGTGAATCTGCCATGCCCGAGTCTGCGGGCGGAATCGATTGTCGGGGAGGGCATCTCCCACCAAGACCTGAGGGTGCATTTCCCGTGGTGGTCGCAGGTCGATCACACATCGCTTGGTGACGGCGATCTCGTCGTCTCGGGTGCGGATGGATACTTGCAGCGAGCGCGGTTGATCGGGGTTGCTGAACAGATCGTCGACTTTCCAAGGCCGCTGGATTCGCTGGCCGACGAGCTGATCGTGTTGCCGCAACCTGGCCCGGTATTGGTCGCAACCTACCGGGTGTTTCCTCCGCAGCTATCCGATAGTTGGACGGCTGATCACAATGGCAGCTACGCCGTCAGACTGGCAGAGGGACAAGTCCTCTCAGCTGGCGGTGATGCTCTGCCTCCGAAGTTACTCGGAGGTTTTCGCGTGGCGATCCGTCTTGGGGGCGAAGCGACTCCCGTCCAACCGGTCGAGACGCGGATCTCGATCGGCCACCACCCCGGCGATGGTTTGTTCGCTGGCGAACCCGATCCGGATTTTTACTACGCGACCGTGCAGCTCTTCTTTGCCGCCCCGCACGTCGAGGTGGAGTTCCTCGAACTGCGTCGTGAACGCAATGCTCTCGTCGCCAATGTGAATGCTGTGAAATTGCCGATCAGTGATCCTGCCGATGTTGGGGTGGTCGGACCTGGCGGCGATCCCGAGCGACCGAACGTGCTCACGCTGCGGACGAAAGTCTACCGTCTGGGAGATCTGGAT
>JBLHKE010000347.1:0-7987 GCA_047619485.1 Verrucomicrobiales bacterium
GCGGCCTCGATCATGGTCGAGAGCTTGCCCCCGTCGAAGCCCGGGATCCTCACGCGCAGATTCGGCTTGTTCAACGGCAGGAGCTTGTTGATCTGCAAACCTTTGCCTTCCTTCTCCTCTTCGCCATCGGCAGCTTTAGTCGACTTCTCAGTGGAGGTCGATTTCTTGTCCTGGGCATGCAGAGGCAGAAGGGCTAACACACCGAGACCTAGGGTCACGGTCGCAAATTTGAGAGGGAAGAATCTGGTCATTGGAGAGAAAAACAAAGGGGGAGGACGCGGCTAGTCGTCGCTGTTGATCAGCGCATGGAGTTGGGTCAATTTCTTGAGAATGCTAGGCATCTGGTCGAGTGGCACCTGATTCGGGCCGTCGGACAGTGCCTGTGAGGGGTCGCGATGGGTCTCCATGAAAACGCCGTCACAGCCAGTCGCCACCGCAGCTCTCGCCAAGATAGGGGCTAGCACGCCGTCGCCGCCGGAGGTGTCGCCTTTCCCTCCTGGGCGTTGCACGGAGTGGGTGGCATCAAAAACCACCCGGTACCCGTCCTCACGCATCCAGTAGAGAGATCGCATATCGGCGACAAGAGTATTATACCCGAAACTGGCACCTCTTTCAGTAAAAAAGAAATTCCGGCAACCTGAACTTTCAATCTTTCCTGCAATGTTGCGCATGTCCCACGCCGCGAGGAACTGACCTTTCTTCACGTTCATGGCACGGCCGGTCTTGGCGGTTGCCACGATCAAATCTGTCTGCCGACACAGAAACGCCGGAATTTGCAGCAGATCCACCGTTTCCGCCGCGATTTCCGCCTCCTCGGGCGTGTGAACATCAGTGGTTACCGGGACGCCCAGTTCTTTGCCGATCTCGCCCAAAATCCGGCACCCTTCGCGCACCCCGGGTCCACGGAACGACTTCACCGAAGTACGGTTGGCCTTGTCATACGAGGCTTTGAACACAAATCGCAGGTTCTGTTCGTCGGCGATCGCCTTTAGGGATCGCGCCATCTCCCAGGCGAAGTCCTCACTCTCGATCGCGCAGGGGCCGAGGATGAAAATCGGCTCTTTGCCGTCCATGGTGAGGTCGCCTATCTGGATATCTGGTAGCATAAAAAGGATCTTTAGCAGAGGTTTTCGAAGAATTTACCTACTCGACCGCCGCCTGTTCATCGCTATGGTGCACGCGCAGGCTGACCGTTCGTCGGACTAAATAAAGCTACTCCCCTGCCCCACCGTGCCGCAACCGATAACTACCCTTATGAACAAAGATTCATCCCCTCTCCGCCTCACGCTGATCGCCCTCGTGTCGATGCAACTCGCCGCCTGTGATCAGGTCGAGGAGGCCGTCGCCACCTCCACCACCACCAGCAAGGCCGAGGCCGGCAACATCATCGAAACCACCGCACCAGCTGAGGCCGCCGAGGTGTTCAGCCGCGCGGCCTACCTCCAGCTTGCCACTTCGGAGTCGATGTTCATCGTCTGGCGCACTGCGGAGAAGATCGACCCCGTGGTGAAATTCGGCACGGACCTGAAAATGCTCGGCCTAGATCCTGCAGCGATCACCGTCCGCCAGTCCAACGCCGACAACCCAGACGATAAGAACCCGCTGCACACCGCCCCCACCGGCACCTTCCAATACGAGGCAAAACTAACGGATCTGAAACCCGACACCGAATATTTCTACGCGATCTACGACGGCACCAAACGCCTCACCCCAGAGGACGAGAGTTACCACCTGCAAACGCACCCGGAGATCGGCAGCGATCGCGACGTCTACTTCTGGGCCGTAGGCGACTCCGGCACCGGCGGTGCCGCCCAGGCCGCTGTCCACGAGGCGATGGTCGAATACAACGAGAAACTCGACAAGCAGCTGGACCTCTACCTGCACGTCGGCGACATGGCCTACGGCTCCGGCACCGACAGCGAATTCAGCGGCCGTTTCTTCTCCATGTATGAGCCAACCCTACGCAACCTCCCCTGCTGGGCCGCGATGGGCAACCACGAGGGCAAGACCTCCAGCGGCAAGACTGGCATCGGCCCGTTTTACGATGGCTACATCTGCCCGACCGAGGGTGAGTCCGGTGGGCTCGCCAGCGGTAATGAATCCTACTACTCCTTCGACTACGGCAAGGTCCACTTCATCGCGCTCAACTCCCACGACCTCGACCGCTCGCCCACCGGCGCGATGGCCAAGTGGCTCAAGTCCGACCTCGAGGAGACCAAGGCCGACTGGGTCGTCTGCTTCTTCCACCACCCACCTTACACGATGGGCAGCCACAACTCTGACAGGGAATTCCAGCTGATCGAAATGCGTGAACACATCATGCCAATCCTCGAGAGCGGCGGCTGCGACCTCACCCTCACCGGCCACTCACACATCTACGAGAGATCAATGTTAGTCGACGGTGCCTATGCCACCCCGACCACCGCGGAGGGCGTGATTATCGACGACGGTGACGGCGACCCAGCAGGCGACGGCGCCTACAAGAAAACCAGTGGCCTAAATCCAAACAACGGCTCCATCAACATCGTCACCGGCCACGGCGGCACCGGGGTGCGCCGCGGGGGCACGATGCCGATCATGCGCCGCATCATCGTCGAAAACGGCTCCACCCTCATCCATGTTAAAGGCGACACGCTCCACGGCACGATGCTCAACTACAAAGGCGAGGTCAGAGACACCTTCGCCATCACCAAATCCGACGATGTCCCGGTCGCACGCACCCCGATCGAAAACCCGTGGCAGCCAGGCGGGAAGACCGCCAGCGACGAGAAGCGCGGTGGACAGCGGCTGCCGAAGAACCACGTCGCCCTGCTGAAGAGGGGAGCGTCTTGGAGCTATCTGGCCGGCGGCGAACACCCGCAGAGAAACTGGACCAGCCCGGACTTTGATGACAGCGCCTGGAAGAAAGGCAAAGCCGGCTTCGGCTACGGCGACAGAGACGACGCCACCGAGCTCGAAGACATGTCCAAAAATTACAAAACCGTCTATATCCGCCGCGGCTTCGACGTGCCCACCGGCGTGTCAGCTGCCGATGTCGGCCTCGCCATCAGCTACGACGACGGCTTCATCGCCTACCTCAATGGCAAGGAGATCCTACGCGTCGGCGTCGACTCCGGCAGCGGCAAAACAGCGAAGGGCTTCCACCCGCATGAGGCGAACAAGCAGTTCGAATACTTCTCCTTCAAGGGGAAGGAGAAACTCCTCAACACCGGTGCCAACGTCATCGCGATCGAAGGCCACAACGCCAACCTCGAGAGCTCGGACTTCTCCCTCCACCCGTCGGTGATCATGAACAAGAAGTAGGCCGATGCAACGTACTCTCACTGTCACCGCGGCCGGCATCCTGCTCGCCCTCCTCACTGCTGCCGTCTCCGCGCACCACAACGTGGAGGAGATGATTCGCCAGTTCACCGAACTAATCGAAACCGGAGGGGACGACACGCCCCCCGAAGTCTACTACCGCCGCGCCACGGAATACCGCGTCACCCGGAAGTTCGACAAAGCCCGCGCCGACCTCGAGAAAGCCATCGAGCTCGCGCCCGAATTCATCGCCGCCCACGAGGATCTCGGCCGCCTCCACCAGCTGCACGGAGATCTCCCCAAAGCGATCGCCTCACTAGACAAAGCCGTCGCGGCCGCCACCACTGATCGCGAGAAAGCCGCCTCGCTAGCGGTGCGCGCCGAGATCCTAGCCTCTGCCGGGAAAACAGAAGACGCCCTAACAGACGTCGAAAATGCACTCGAGACTTACAAGCGCGGCGCCGTCGACTGGTTCCTACTGCGTTCAGACCTACAAGATCAGCTCGACCAGAAAGAAGCGCGACTCAAGGGTCTAAAAGCTGGCCACGCCCGCACCAAGAGCGTCGTCCTCTACAACGCCTGGGTCGAGGCCCTCGTCGAGACCGGCGACTACGAAACCGCCCGGCCCATCATCGGAGCAAGAGTCGCCGCCGCACGCTTGAAAAGCTCCTGGCTCATCCGCCGCGCAAAACTCCACCTCGCCACCGACGAAAAAGACGCCGCCATAAAGGATCTGCAACAAGCCATCACCGAACTCAATCAGCGCCTCAATCCAGAGAACCCCGATATCACCCTGCTCATCGATCGTGGCATCGCCCACCAGCTGCTAGAAGATCGCTCCGCCGCCAAAAAAGATCTCGCCGCCGCAAAGAAAGCCGGCGCCGACCGCTGGGCGACCGCCCGACTAGAAAAAGCGCTGGGAGTCGAACTCCAGTCCAACTAGATCGACATGACTGACTGGACTGACTGGGAGCCCAACATCCGCGCCAACCTCCTCTTCCTGCTACGTGGTGACGAGGTCTTGCTCATCCGTAAAAAACGCGGCATTGGCGCCGGAAAAATCAACGCCCCAGGCGGCAAAATCGAACCCGGAGAAACTGCCGAGCAAGGCGCCATCCGCGAGACGATTGAAGAAGTCGGCCTCACCGCCACCAATCTCAGCGAGATGGGCGAACTGCATTTCCAATTCGTCGACGGCATGGCCTTGCACTGCACGGTGTTCCATTCCGAGTTTTTCGAGGGCGAGGCCATCGAGACCGACGAAGCCATCCCTATCTGGACAAAAATTGCAGATATCCCCTACGACGAGATGTGGGAAGACGACATCCACTGGCTCCCCCGCGCCCTCGCCGGCGAGATCTTCCGAGGCTACTTCGAATTCGACGACGACAAGATGCTGAGCCAGCAGCTCGAGTTCACCACTCGGTCCTGAGCGCCAGTTTGACCGTTGCGACAACCAAGCAGCTTGGGGCGTCTCGCCAATAGTGTTTTTCTGACACCGCCAAGGCGCCCCGGGCGCCCTGCCTCCCGCATAACCCCAGAGGAAACGCTCCGCCACCCCCCAAAAAAATCTCTTCACCATCCGGCGTGGTTCCCCTACATATCTCCGCATGAAGAGTGACATAGAAATCGCCCAGCAAGCCAACATGCAGCGGATTATCCCGCTGGCGGAAGAACGCCTCGGTATCTCCGACGAGCACCTTGAGCCCTACGGACACTACAAGGCGAAGGTTTCGACCGACTTCCTCGATTCACTTGCTGATCGCCCGGACGGCAAGCTAATCCTCGTCACCGCGATCAGTCCAACGCCGGCTGGCGAAGGGAAAACCACCACCAGTGTCGGCCTGACTGATGGGTTGAACCGCATCGGCAAAAAAGCAGTGGCCTGCCTGCGCGAACCCTCACTCGGACCATGTTTTGGGATGAAAGGCGGTGCCGCTGGTGGCGGTCTCGCACAAGTGGTGCCGATGGAAGACATCAACCTCCACTTCACCGGTGATTTTCACGCCATCGGTCTAGCCAACAATCTGCTGGCGGCACTGATCGACAACCACATCCACCACGGCAACGCTCTAGGCATTGATCAGCGACGCGTGACCTGGCGTCGTGTCGTCGACATGAACGATCGTGCCCTGCGCCAGATCACCGCCGGGTTGGGCGGCATCCGCAACGGCTTCCCACGCACGGACGGTTTCGACATCGTCGTCGCCAGCGAGGTGATGGCGATCTTCTGCCTCGCCACTTCCCTCGCCGAAGTGAAGCAGCGGCTCGGGCAGATCGTCGTCGCCTACACGCGCAAAAACCAGCCCGTGACCGCCAGCGACCTGGACGCCGAGGGAGCTATGACCGTCCTCCTGAAAGACGCGTTCAAACCCAATCTCGTGCAAACTCTGGAGAACAATATAGCGATCCTCCACGGTGGACCTTTCGCCAATATCGCGCACGGTTGCAACTCGGTGATCGCCACCAGAGCCGGTCTGAAACTTGCCGACTACGTGGTGACAGAAGCTGGCTTCGGAGCCGATCTCGGCGCAGAAAAATTCCTCGATATCAAGTGTCGTAAATCAGGTCTGCGCCCGGATGCGTGCGTCGTCGTCGCCACCATCCGCGCACTCAAATTCCATGGCGGTGCCGATTTGAAAAACCTAGAGGCCGAAGACCTCGGCGCCCTCGCCGGCGGCATCAAAAACCTCGAACGCCACCTGCGCAACTTGGGCGAGCACTTCGGGCTACCTTGCCTCGTCGCCATCAACCGCTTCGACGCCGACACGCAGGCAGAGATCGATCTGCTGCGCGAGAAAGTGGCCGCGCTCGGCGTCGAGATCGTCCTCGCCGAACATTGGGCGAAGGGCGGCGAGGGCGCAGAGGACATGGCGCGGGCGGTGGTCGACCTGATCGATCGCCAATCAGCAGATTTCAAGTTCGCCTACGAAGATGATCTGCCGCTGTGGGAGAAGATGGAAGCGGTGGCGACGAAACTCTACGGGGCCGCTGGAGTGACGGCCGACAGGAGCGTCCGACGCAGTATCGAACGACTGCAGAAGTCCGGCTACGGCAGCTACCCGATCTGCATCGCCAAGACGCAGTATTCGTTTTCTACCGACCCGAAAGCGCTCGGGGCACCAGAAGGCCACACAGTCAAAGTCCGCGAAGTCCGGCTAGCCGCCGGTGCCGGGTTCATCATTTTTATCTGTGGCGATGTCATGACGATGCCAGGCCTACCAAAAATCCCGGCGGCGAACTCTATCGACCTCGACGACGACGGCCGGGTGGTCGGGCTTTTCTAAGACGTAACTTCGATTTGCAATTCGAAGCCCAGTGCCCGAGTCGACTCAGCTCAATTCTCCGGACTTCGATTGCAAATCGAAGTTACTGCAATGTGTCGATCCAGAGTATTTCACCGCAGGCTGAAGCACGGCTAGCGCCCTACCTCGTTGGCCCTCGGGCTAGGGAACCGCGACTGACTGGGCGGAGCCTGCCATCCGCCCAAGGATTCTTGAAAAAATCCGCAGCTAGCAAAGAAGAAGTAAGGGAATTCGAGTGCTCCCTTGACGATCAGAACTAGGGCCGCCCCGCGAGGAGGCGAATTCGATCACTCCGATGCAAGGCGAGAAAGTTGATACTGTCCTGCTTCACCTAACATGTAGATCACATCGACACTGTCTTTATGAAAACCTTGGAGCTCGTATTTCTTTTCCGGCACCGACAGATGGAGAGCCCTGTCCTCGACTCTCCAGCGGCCTTCCCACAGGCCATCTTCCCCTTTCAGCTCGACTTCCCCTCCGGCAAGAAACCGAACCTCATAACTCCCAGCCGCCCAACTGAAAGACCACGCATTCGCCATCATAGAAACCTCGCTCATCTCACCTGAGGCGGGAGCAAACTGGTCGGATCGGCTGCCGTCCGAATTGTAGTTGGAAGATGACGACTGCCGCAGCAGGCTTTTACCTCCTGCGAATAATATTGCGATCAGCACTCCTCCTAACGTGAGACGCCCCAATGCAAAAAGTCGTATCATATTATCTGGCAGCTTCAGATCCTTAGGGGTTGTCAGGAAATAAGTCATACAAAGATGCGCAGGAATTTTAGCCAGCACCAAGACAGATTTCAGCGATTATAGCGGGCTATTTGAGTTGGAAGCTAACGCGGGTGATGGCCAAAATAACCAGCAGATTGTAGGAGTTATTTACTGACAAGCCCTTAGCTGCAAAAATCAACCATCGAAGCCATCCGCTGCTCGAATCCCAGCACTCGAAACCGCCATCACCCCTGCGATGAGGCGAACACGTGGTATGCCAACGCCCCTAGGCGCGAGTTCACGCGCAGACCAGCGCCAGGTCAGCGGCGATGATCGCCGATCGGTGTGATGATCTGGTGCATCTAGGTCGAGACACCACCTGAAATGTACGGGTAAGTCCCGTCCAGCACGAGGCAGACGTCTGCGATCCCGTCCTTGTTTCTGACCCGGCTCGGGTCATACGCCCCCTCCAGAATGCTCGCGCGGTGCGCACTTGAGTCCCACAGCTCTCCAGAGTTGCCACGCTTTCCTCCAGACGTTTCTAATCGCGTTCGGCAAACAACACTTCCGCCTCGAGCAGTGGCCGGCGCAGGTCATCGGCAGCCCTACAAACTCGATGTCGGCCACCTGCTTGGAAATAATAACCAGAATGAATAATTCCAAATATTA
>JBLHKE010000348.1:0-7983 GCA_047619485.1 Verrucomicrobiales bacterium
TCAGACGCCGAACTCGATGTTTGGCATGGCCGAGTATCCGAACGGCCAGCAAGTGTTTTTTAACGTCCGCAACGTGAACTACAAGGGCTACCAGCGGCAGGTCGAGAACGAATATTACTTCGAAGATGGTGGCAAGATCGTGCGTGGTCACCACTACGCCAAAGGCAGCGACAAAGGTGAAAAGGTCAGCGTCCCGGGAGGTAAGGTCACCCCCGGCGGCAACTGGGGCAGTTTCATCGCAGCCTGCCGTGAGGGAAAACCCGAGATGGCGAACGGCAACGTCCACGACGCCCACTACGGATGTGTCCTCGGGCACCTCATGAACAACTCCTACCGCCTCGGAGAGAAAGTTCCGTTCAACCAGAAGGCTGGGAAATTTGGCGACAACGCCGATGCAGCAGAACACTTCGGCAGACTCCACGACGTATTGGGCAATGGCGTCGGCATCACCGAGGACGGCAACGAATACACCGTAGGTCCGACACTGACCTTCGATCCAAAAACGGAAACACACACCGGCGCTCACGCCGAAGCAGCCAACAAACTCCTCAAGGATCCGAACAACGCCGGCTACGAGGTGCCGAGTTTAGACAAGGTGTAGCGAGCAAGAGTTAGCTGCGGGGTCGTCGACTTCGAGGAAACTCCCTCCAAAGGCGTATTCGAGCAGCAGGGAATGCTCGTCGCCGTCTGGATCTGGATTGGTCTCAAGATCAATCCCATCGAGCTCCGGTTCAAGCGCGATTGCCGTGATAAAGCTATCGGGTTTGATCCGCGTCCCACTCACTCTGATATTGTCGATGTGAAGATGGCGAGGGAGAGGAATAGGTGGCTCATAGCTGCGGTACCTCATCTTGCGCAGATGCTTCAAAAAAATTGAGCAGCAGTGTGATACAGATGCAGGCGGTCGTATGCTTCAGGGGATTCATATTTCCTCGAAATCCTATCGATCTTCCAAATTTCAGTCAATGCCGGTTGATTGCCTCCTACTTTGCTGCTTGGAGGGAGCAAGTGAGGAGTCGTTATTCAGGCCTCTGTCCCCTGCCCCACTCCCAATCTGCGGACGATTGTGAATATTTGCGAACTGACCCGAATGAACCGTAATTAACGGGACTCTCCCGAGTGCCAGCCGATTGGATCTCTCGGGATCGGGGTGGGATCCGGCATCGGTCGATGTCGTCGCGGTAGAACGAACGCCCCCGTTCGTTCGGATCGAGCGGAGCGATGATCCGCGAGCGTCCCTATGCGCGATCGCCGCAACGTTCCATCAGTTCGAACCCTCTCCCGCTCGCAGGCTCCCCAGGCAAAGTGCGCCGTTCGGGGTGATCGTTTTCTGTTGGCTGCTACTCGCGTGGATTGCAGGCGGGGAAATCTTGGCTCCTTCCTGCGGGGCCGTGATCTCCCAGAACGAACGAGGCGTTCGTTCTACGCTCCGGCATCAGCCGTCTCTGGTGCCTTTCGAAAGCTTCTGCTGTGCCATGCATTATTCGGCGACCATACCCCTTATCTACGTGCCATTTCGAACTGCCCCGTTTGCCTTCTCCCGGTATGAATCGAAAAGAGATTGAAAGAGTGCCGGAATTTGGCGATGGGTGTCCCGACTCAAACCATATCCAAACTCATGATTTTACGAAAAAACTTCCTACTGATGACTCTCCTCGGCGTGACAACGATGCTGGCTGGATGCCAGGGTTCGCGCGACAACTCGACTGAAACAGGCACCACCCCGGGTGGTGCACCGCCCGCAGAAACGCCCGTTCCAGCGACGGAGGCAGAGCCGGAAAATGCGCCTGCGACAGCGTCGGGAGAAACGGCCGGGGCATCAAAACTGCCGCGGGTCTATTTCGACATGACAGCAGATGGCCAGCCGCTGGGTCGGATTGTTATGGAGTTGCGTTCAGATGTGGTTCCGAAGACTGCGGAAAATTTTCGGGCACTTGCCACTGGTGAAAAGGGTTATGGTTTCAAAGCCAGCACATTTCACCGGGTCATACCTGGATTCATGTGCCAAGGCGGTGATTTCACCAACCACAACGGCACTGGTGGGAAATCAATTTACGGAGCCAAATTCGAGGATGAAAACTTTACGCTCAAGCACACCGGCCCGGGCATTCTCAGCATGGCCAATGCCGGTCCTGGCACCAACGGATCTCAATTCTTCATCTGCACGGCGAAGACGGATTTCCTAGACGGCAAACACGTGGTCTTCGGCACGGTGGTCGAAGGGATGGATGTCGTGAAAAAGGTGGAAGGCTACGGTTCCCAGAGGGGATCGACTTCTGCGAAGATCGTTGTTGCCGATAGCGGCGAGCTCTAATCCAGCGAATTTAAGGACTCAGGATTTCAGGATCCTGAATAACCTGGTAGGCCTCGGCATGCCACCGATGTCGGAGACTTCCAACCAAAAGAGATCGTAAACCGCGATCCCGTTTTTGGACGAGGCGCTGAACCGACTGCCGGAGGGGGATCGCCAACTGGTCGTCCTTCACTATTTAGAAGGGGTGCCGCACCGAGAAATCGCAGACCGACAAGGGAAGTCCACGTCCGCGATCCAGCGCCAGTACCACCGCGGCCTCGATAAACTCGCCCGTCTGCTCAGGAGGCGAAACGTCGCCGTCTCGGCCTCGGGATTGGCAGCACTCCTTGGGGTAGAAGCTGCCAAGGCAATGCCAGCCTCACTGTTTAAGACACTCTCTGGCGCAGCCCTCGCTGCGCCAGGGACTTGCTCTCTCCCATTCATCGCGAAAACCACGATTCTTATGACAGCAAAACAGAAGACCCTACTCGCAGTAGCTTCAGTTGCCCTGATCGCAGCAGTTCCGATCACTCTCTAACAAATCCGCATTGCAAAATTGGAGAACCAGCTCGGTAGCTGAGACCTTAGCGATGCCGCCGATGGGGTAGTCGCTGCGTCTTCGGAGAGTCCGCAGGGATCACCACTCTCGGGACTCGCCCATGCGAATCCACCACGAACGAAGCCTCCTGAGAATCTCGGTCAGGAAGTCCAACAGGGCGCACTCGACCGCAGGGAGATTTCTGAAGAGGGAGAGATCGACCGCCGCTTCGCCCCCGACATCTCTAGCTCCACGGTGAAGACGTTCTTGTCAGAAACGCAGGTTCTCGTGACCGGCGGGTTCCCTTCGAGCGATGGCAAGCACACCTTCAGTTTCATAACTCCAAAGCGGCACCGGCTCGACGACGGGACAGATGCCATCTTGGTTGTAGAGAGGACGGTCGAACTAGATCAAGACTCGATCGCCGAGGCAGGTCTCGAAACACTCGCGACGAACGCAAGGAACACGATCCAGCATGCCGAGGTCTGGGAGAGGCAAGATATGCAAGCTACGTTGACCCTATTCGCGAAGCGTGAAGGGGTCTCGGTCACCATTCGACCATCAGTGATCGCCAGGCCCTCCGCGGGATTCGAGATCGAGGTGGGAGGGCGGAGTTTTAGAGGGAGCTTGGACTTCGGCGAAGCGGGGGAAGGATTCATCGTAGACACGCGAATCGAGCACTCCGCCGAAACTCATGGAGCGGAGGATTAGAAGAGCTGGAACTCATCAATACGGTCTCGGAAAGGATGGATCTCCATATGAAAAACAACCGTTTCCGGTAAGACAGGGCTGCCGTTGGCGAGGGCACAGAAATGTTCCAATTCCCGAATCTTGAGGGTCTCCGGAATGCATGAATAGAAGACGCCGTAAGGGAAGGCTTTGTGGCGCTCAGGATTGGCCACGATCGGGTCGTTGGGCGATGAGTAATGAAGTGGCCACCAGCCACCAGCCCAGAACCAGCCGCCCGGCAGCCATTCATTGACCATAGATTCGGCCCGGGCAAGATACCAGTCGCGCTCGTGGGTATTTCAACGGGATTGACCTGACGAGCGTTGCTGGCGAGGGTAGGAACATCCATCAGAAACTAAAAATGATATCGACTAGGATCCGGCACGTGCTTGGCATTTGTGCCGCTTTGGCTCTGCTGGCGGCTTGCTCCAAACAGCCGGAGATTCCGGAACCCGTTGACGACAGCTCTTCAATCACCCCAGAAAAAACACCCGAGACTCCCGAAGTGCCGATCGGGAAGGTAGTCGACTGGGAGAAAGAGGTCGATAATCCGCTCCGAGATGGCTGGGAGACCGAGGCGGTTGCCGCTGGAGCAAAAGCGCAATTGAAAGCTCTCGGCAAGATCATCGGCTCCGGAGAAATAGACACACCCCCAAGCCTAGCGGTATCCCCGATCGCTGCGACGGCACTGCACCCGCAGTTGGAGCAGATGTTTGCAGACGAAACGGTCTCGGTCTCCCGCCTGGGAGACGGCCACCAAACACCCGCGCTCGCCTTTGATCCTGACAAACACACAAATTTTCGATCAGAGTTTAAGATCGTGCAAGTCACCGTTACGGCAGAGGGATCGGCCACCCGACAACACATCTCGTTCTCGTGGAGTTCCAGTGATGAAGTGATCGAACAGCACGCGACTTGGCAGATCGATTGGAGCCGCGCGACCCCGCCCAGGATCCGCGAGCTCAGAGTAACCGCCTTCGAGCAGACACGCACCAAGATCGGCAGCGGGAACGCCCTGTTCTCCGATTGCACCGAAGCTGTGCTCGGCGCGAACCTGAGTTATCGCGAACAACTCCTCCATGGGCTAAACCACTGGCACGAGCGGATTCCGTTCCGCAACTCTCTGAACGGGCTCGGCACTCCCGGTCTCGCCTTGGGCGATGTCGATGGTGACGGCCTCGACGACCTCTACCTGTGCCAACATCCGAGTTTGCCAAACCGGCTGTATTTGCAGAACCCGGACGGCACCTTGCGCGATGCTTCCGAGGCTTGGGGAGTCGATTGGCTGGACGATTCGCGCTGCGCCCTGATCGTCGATCTCGACAACGACGGCGACCGCGATCTCGCCGTGGCGATCCTCGGCCACCTCGTGGTGGCGTCCAATCAGGACAACCGGCGGTTCCAGATCGAACTGGTCATCCCGGTGGCGGAATCGGCCGTCTCGCTGACGGCGGCCGACTATGATCGCGACGGCTTGCTCGATCTCTACGTCTGCGGGTATGCACCCGAGACGATCTCCGCCGAGGCGTCGCCCACCGCGGTAGGTTTTGGATCGGAAAATTTCGTCTACCACGATGCCAACAACTCGGCGGCAAATCAATTGTTCCACAACGATACGAGCGCCGCCTCCGGCTGGAAATTTACCGATGTCACGGACGGGTCCGGGCTCGATATCAACAACCGCCGCTGGACCTTAGCTGCGGCTTGGGAGGATTATGACAACGACGGCGATGTAGATCTCTACGTCGCCAACGATTTTGGGCGCAACAATCTCTATCGCAATGATAGCGCCGAGGGAGCTGATGCAAAATTTGTCGATGTGGCGGCCGAGCTGGGTGTTGAAGATAGCGCGTCGGGAATGTCCGCGAGCTGGGGCGACTATGATCGCGACGGGCGGATCGATCTCTACGTTGCCAACATGTTCTCTGCCGCGGGAAACCGGATCATCCCACAGTCCGGGTTCAAACCGGAGATCGAAGGTGATCTGCGCGGGCGCTACCAGCACTTCGCGCGTGGCAACACGCTGTTGCGCAACCTCGGTGGTGATGGATTCGCCGATGTGAGCGCCGTGGCTGGCGTGACGATGGGACGGTGGGCGTGGAGCTCGCTGTTCGCCGATCTGAACAACGACGGCTGGGAGGATCTAGTCGTCGCCAACGGCCATATTACCGCCGAGGGCGACAGCGGCGATTTGTGAAGCTTCTTCTGGCGGCAGGTCGTGTCGCAGGGAGCCGGATCAGACGAGACTGCGCCTCGCAATCAGGCGGCAATTAGCCAGCTGGCATCGATGATCAGCCGTGGGCGTTCGTTCAGCGGAAGCGAACGTAATTGCACGTTCTTGAATCTGGGCGCTGCCGGCTCCCCAACGTTTGCTGACATCTCTGCCGGCAGCGGCCTAGACTTTGCCGATGACGGTCGCGGCGTCGCGCTCGCCGATTGGGATCACGATGGCGACCTCGACGTGTGGATCTCGAATCGAAATGCGCCGCGGTTGCGCCTGATGCGTAATGACACGCCTGCCGGCAAAAACCGATCACTGACACTGCGGCTGCAGGGGGATAGTAAAAAACTGACCAACCGTGACGCGATTGGTGCACGTGTCGAGGTGATCACGACTGGAGGTGCAAGCTTGATTCGCACGCTGCGGGCGGGCGAGGGATTCGTCGCCCAATCGAGCAAGTGGTTGCATTTCGGGCTTGGCGAATCGGATCGGATCGAAAAAGTGACCGTCCGCTGGCCGAGACGAGACAGCCCGGTAGAAGAGTTCGCGCGCATCGACGCCGGTGGCCGCTTCGTACTCGTGCAAGGAACCGGCAAGGCCGCCGTCGCGCCGGCGAGAAGAACCGTCGCGCTGGAGCCTTCGACACAGAAGGTTCCCCCGGTAGGCCGCACAGCACGTATCCCGATGGTGAACCTGTTGCGAGGTCCCGAATTGACCATCTCTGATGCGTCGGGCAAGAAGATCGAACTCGGCGGTGGCAAGCCGGTGCTGGTCAACCTCTGGGCGAGCTGGTGTGCGCCCTGTGTTGCGGAACTGAAGGAGATCACTGCACACGAAGCCGATCTCCGTGCCGCCGGGATCGATGTGATCGCGTTGTCCGTCGATGCGCTCGATAGCGATGATCCGGACATCGCAGCAGCGGCGGCAACTGCCACGATCGAGAAGCTGCAGTTCCCGTTCGCCTCTGAGATTGCCAGCGAGCGCATCGTCGGCCAGCTGCAGTGGCATCACGACAACGCCGTCGGCCACAAGCGCCGGCTGCCACTTCCATCAAGCTTCCTGATCGATGCGCGTGGATTCGTCTCAGTGATCTACAAAGGACAGCTGTCGATCGATGCGCTGCTGGCCGACGTGACGCACTCTGAGGGGACGCGCCGCGAGCGCTGGGTGCGCTCAGCCCCGATCCCCGGGCGAGCGATCGAGAGCGAGTCCATCAAACGCACTGTCGCGAAGCTCGATGCAAATCTGTTTTTTCACCATGCGCAACATCAGGAGGAACTGCGTGCGTTCGACCTTGCCACCTACTACTACAAGGAGGCGCTGCGCAATCGCCCGGACTCAGGCAGGGCTCACCGCGGCATTGGAAATCTCTACGCGAGACAGGCGCTGTGGGCTGAGGCCTTGGGCCATTTCCAACAGCTCATCACGATCAATGCCGATGACGCGCCAGGTCACTACGCCACCGCGGTCTGTCAGCAGCAACTCGGCCAGATGGATGCGGCACGCGCAGGTTTCAAAGCGGCGATTCACCTACAGCCAGAATACATACCGGCATTGAATGCGCTCGGTGGGATGGAACTTCTCGGCGGTGATGCTGCCGCTGCGATCCCGCATTTCCGCGCTCTCGTGCGCGTCGCCCCAAAACACCTCTCGGCACGCAACAACCTGGCTTGGATCTTGGCGACGCATCGCGATGCAGCTCTGCGCGATGGCGCTGAGGCTCTCGTGCTGGCGACCCGCCTCATCGAACTCGACGGCGGCAAGACGCCGATGTTTTTCGACACGCTGGCTGCGGCTCAGGCCGAGAGTGGTGACTTCGAAGTGGCGATCGCAACCGCGCACAAGGGATTGCAGTTGGCGCGCGCAGCAAGTGACGCTGCCACCGCTACGAAGATGGCTAAGCGCATCGCGATCTACGAGCGTGGCGAGGCTTTTCGCGAAAAATTAGCGCCGGCGGCGCAACAATAGGCTGCAGAAGCCAAGTCCGAGCAATGCCAATCCCGACGGTTCGGGAACAGCATAAATTTCTATTTCATCGATAGCGACATTGTTCGCCGCGCCGGGAAGGAGCAGTCGGATCCCGTCTGCCATCACCGGGCTGCCACCCTGAGAAATGCCATACTCGTGACGCAGCCAAGGTGTGAACGCCCCTCCGGGCGCGATGTCGCCACCAACCCCGTCGTAGGTGAGCAAGCCGATCGA
>JBLHKE010000349.1:0-7981 GCA_047619485.1 Verrucomicrobiales bacterium
GCGCACGGATCGAGGCCTTGAGCACACCGATGTGGGTGCTGTGCTTATCTGCAGGGTTGTGGGTGTAGACGATCCGCGGTTGGGCCTTCGCAAAAACCTTCATCAGGTCATCCTCAAGCACCGTCGACTCCGGCGTCATCACATTTGAACTCGGGTGACAGAACTGGAGCATCGCCCCGTATTTCCCAACCATCGCGGCCTGGCGCTGCTCCTCCTTGCGCACCTCGATCATCTCTAGGTCGTTGTAGCTCGCATAGGGGCCGAGCCTCGAGCTACCAGCGCCATCGGTGCAGGTGATCCCCGTGAACCACCGATCAGGTTCGCCGTAACATTCGGAGATGCCATGGTAGGCCATGATTTCCAGATCGTCCGAGTGGGCGCCGATCGCCAAGTGGGTGGTACGTGCCAGCGCCTCATCATCTAGCTTGCGATCAGGAACAAAAAGATCTGCGTTGGTGTTTGAGGTAAAATCGCTAATCGACACGTTGCGCCTATCCTCTAGAGAATGCCAGTAGTGTCAAGCGCAGTCGCCGCACTGAACGTTTTTTCCGCGTCAGGGATGCGATCAATCCGAGCGGGTTTTCTCTTTGACGAAAGCTTTCACTTCCCGCAGAAACTGCTTCTCGAGCCCCGGGTCTAGGGGGGAATCCTCATAGCGTGTGCTGTAATGGTAGCGCTTCATCTCTTCGAATCCGTCCACCGGAACGCCGACAGCACGCAGCGATTTCATCATTTCGACGATCGTCTCGCCGTGCTGCGGATCGAGTCCGCAGGCCTTCACCAGCCGGCAGAACTCGGCCAGGTAGGCGGGCAGTTTCCTCGTCTTCCCATCACTCCCACCGACTTCGCCCTCAGCCTCACGTGCCTCATCCCGCTTCAGGTAATACCAGAGGGCAAAAGCCAGCAGGGCGGCACAGAACACGAGGTAGCTTACCAGATCAGACACCGCCGAGTTCTCTTCATCGATCTTAGATAGAAGCGGATCGTTGTTCCCACCGTCCTTGGTCAATGGATCGTTCTCCGGCTGCTCGAACCCGGAGAGATCCGGACGCTCGCGCGGTTCGTTTGGTTGCTCCGCCTGCCCACCCCCGGCTTGGCCCGACGGGGTGACATCGAAGACCACCCAGCCCTGGTCTTCCAGAAAAATTTCTGGCCACGAGTGCGCACCATCCTCGTAAAAGGTAAACAGCTTCTCGCCATCGAATTCGCCTTTCGAGAACCCGTAGCCGATCCGGCTGGGCACGCCCATCATCCGTACCATCAGAGCCGCCGCGGTCGCATAGAAATCACAGTAACCGCGCTTCTCTTCGAACAGGAAATTCTCCAACGGATCCAGGTTATCCACGTTCGCCACTGTCGTGCTATATTGGTAGTTGGCTTCCAGATATTGCTTCAGCCACAGCAGGCGTTCGGTGAGCGAACCGAAGGGCATCTGATTGTCGAGCAACTGCTGGATCCGCCTCATCAGAACCGAGTCAGGAACCTCCGAGTATACCTTCGCAATTTTCCCGGGCCGAAGCCGCTCCGCCCCGATCACATCCTCCAAGCTTAGTGGCCTCGAGGCGGCTCGGTAGGCAATGTTGCCAATCTTTGACGAACGATACCAGTCGTCGTCGTAGCGCATCACCTGCGGCAACTCGAATTCACTCACGCCCTGCATTGCAAGCAACGCAGCGCCAGTCGAACCTTTGACGTAAATTTTGTAGCTCACCCGCGCCGCTTGAGCCGCCCTAGGAAACTCCTCCGGGAGCGACACCGTGCCGTCTTCGCGACCGTCCTGCTGATCAAAAATCCATCGGGGAGAAATCCCCTCACCTACTCTCCCCCAGGAACCATCAGCATACTCGCCCAATGTCGAGCTGCGAACATAGATCGGCCGCTGCGCCAGAGCGTAGGCCTGGGGTTCACTGTCGAGATCCAAGTAGACCAATGGTTCGTGGCTGCCTTGGACATCCGCGCGCTGCGGGAGCTTCCGCGATTGGCTCATCGAATCGCCAGCGCGCTGGCCTGAAGCCTGCTCCTGATTCGGCTGCTCCCCCAGTGGATCATCGCGCGTGACATCGGTCTCAGGTACGTCGTCGAGATCCGGCATGTCATCCGCATTCAAATTCGGATCCTCGCTTTTTCCCTGGAGCGCGAGCGCCATCTTCACCAAGCCGTCAGCCGCAGCGGGAACAGGTTTAGAAAACAGGAAAAACAATCCGCCGAGCACCGCCAGCAACGCCAAGGCACGCGCCGCGATCCCACGCTTGCGCGAAGCCCGATCAGCTGCGCCCTCACGCATCCGCAAGAATCTCCCCATCTCCATCGCCGCCAAGCCTAATACAAACAGAGCAAACGCCAGACCCAGCGCGAGCGACTTGTCGATCGGGAACACCCCACCCCTGACGAGCACCACCGCCAGCATCAGCGCCCCGTAGAAAGCCACTGCAAAAATACCCGGACGACCATCCAAGGTCCCCGGGATCAGATCGGGCGCCCCGAAGCGCACCGCGCGCGCCGCAAAAGACCAAGCGACGAAGTGGAGCGAACTCGCCGCCACGATCACGCCACAGTCGCGAATCCCGATCGCCAATACGGTGGCCACGACGTACAGCCCCACCAGCGGTGCCCAGCCCCACTCACCGCCACGGCGTTTCCAGACGCTCGCCATCCCTCCGACCAGCACCATGCCACCGAGCATCCCGGCCAGCTGCGGCAACCCAGAAGCCCACGCCAGCCCCCCCTCGATGGCGAGGATCAGGCTCAGCACGACCAGACAAGTTCTCATTCCCCTCAGAATACCCAGTTTCAGCCCGCCGTAAATTTGATTTCCATATGGGCAGTGATCGCCTTGGGCGGTAGTATATGGCTGACACCATGTTCGACCACCTACCAGAACCACTCCGCTCGCACACCCGCCGCTCATTTCTCCTCAAATCGGGCAACGGGCTGGGCGCGGCCGCCCTCGGCTCGCTCCTCGCCCGTGACTCGGCCAGCGCCGCCCCGGCGACTTTCCCCAACTACGCGCCAAAAGCGAAGCGCGTGATCTACCTTTTCTTCTCCGGAGGACCATCGCACATCGACATGTACGATTACCACCCGGCGATGAAAAAATTCCACGGCACCGAGCTGCCGGAATCGATCCGCAAGGGTCAGCGACTGACCGGCATGACCAGCGGGCAGAAATCATTCCCGTGCGTTGCGCCGATGTTCGATTTCAAAAAGCACGGCCAGCATGGAACCTATGTCAGCGAACTCCTGCCGCACACAGCTGGCATCGTTGACGACATCACCATCATCAAGTCGATGAACACCGAGGCGATCAATCACGATCCGGCAATCACCTTCATCAACACCGGCCAACAGCAACCCGGCAAGCCGAGCATGGGTGCCTGGCTGAGCTACGGACTCGGTAACGCCAACGCCAACATGCCGGCCTACGTCGTCATGATCAGCCGCGGCAAAGGGCAACTGCAGGCACTCTACGATCGCCTGTGGGGTTCCGGTTTTCTCCCATCGCGCCACCAGGGAGTGAAACTCCGCAGCGCTGGCGAACCGGTACTCTATTTGAACAACCCACCCGGCATCGACCGCAGTGCACGCCGTGGGATGCTCGACGGGCTCGCCCAACTCAACGACGAGAACTACAAACGCTACGCGGATCCCGAAACGCAGACGCGCATCGCCCAGTACGAGATGGCGTTCCGTATGCAGAACGAGGTGCCCGATCTGATGGACATCAACAACGAGCCAAAATCGGTCACCGACCTCTACGGCCCCGATGCGTTAAAGCCGGGAAGTTTCGCCCGCAACTGCCTGTTGGCTCGTCGCATGGCCGAGCGCGGCGTGCGCTTCATCCAGCTGTTCCACCGCGGCTGGGACCAACATGGTTCGCTGCCATCAAAAATTCGCCAGCAATGCCTCGACATCGACCAGGCCAGCGCAGCGTTGGTGAAGGACCTCAAACAACGCGGCATGCTGGATGACACCCTCGTGGTCTGCGGTGGCGAATTTGGTCGTAGTATCTACTCCCAAGGCAAGCTCACCAAAGACAACCACGGCCGTGACCACCACGGTCGGGCATTCACGACCTGGATCGCTGGCGCTGGTATCAAACAAGGCTTCGAGTATGGCAAGACCGACGACTTCGCCTACAACATCCTCGAGAATCCCGTCCACATCCGCGATTTGAATGCGACGATCCTCGACCGACTCGGCATCAACCACGAGCGACTCACCTTCCGCTACCAGGGACTCGATCAGCGTCTGACCGGCGTGGAGGAAGCACACGTGCTCAAAGACATTATCGCGTGAGCCCGCTGTCAACTTTCAACACTGAAACGTTCGAAGTTGAAAGTTTTCACACCCGTTTCTCCACCACATGCGAGTTCCTCCCACTCGCTAAGTATTTCTCCCTACGCGCCTCCGGCAACACCTCCACCGTCACCGCCTCAAATCCCAGCCCGCGGAAAAACTCTCCGGCCTGTGTCGTCAGTGCAAACAATCGCTCCGCCCCCGCCTCGCGCGCCGTCTTCTCCGCAAACCCGACCAGACGTCGGCCGTAGCCGAGATTCTTGTGATCCTTGCGGATAAATAGACACGCCAACTCCGCAGCACTGTCCTCCAAGAACGGATGCACCGCGATCGTCCCCACCGGGTTCCCATCCACCTCGAGCACGAAGTAATCCTGCAGGCGCTCCAACACATCCTCGCGGTTGCGCAGCAGCAACTCCTCATCCTTCACCGACTGTCGGATCATCGAAACGATCGCCGCCACATCTGATTCGGTCGCCTGGCGAACCTCGTCGTAGGAGTCGGAAAACACCATCGTCCCAACGCCCTCATTGCTGAACACCTCGCCCAGCAAGGCCTCGTCCTGCATCCCATCTAACAGATGCACACGCGGCACCCCAGCAGCACAGGCACGTGCGGCAAAACGCAAAATCGAGCGCAACCGCCGCCCCATCAATCCCGCCGCATCGGTCTGATCAACCAGTTCCTCCGCTTCGATGACCGACAGTTTTTGAACTCGCGCCCCGTCAGAATCCCGGGCAATCCCGTGCGTCAGGAACAAAATCTTCTGCGCGCCCAAGGCCTCACCGACCGCCACCGCGACCGCATCCGAATTCAGTCGCAGCGCTCCCCCTTTCGAGTCGTATCCGACCGGCGCCACGACCGGCACCATCCCCTCGTCCAAGAACGCCTGGAGCCCTTTCGCGTCCACTTTATCGATCGTCCCCGTCATCCCGAGATTCAGCCCATTGATCATCCCAGCCGGATGGGCGGTGATCGCGTTCGCAGTCACCCCACGCAAGCGGATGCTCGTGAGGCGCTGCATCAACTTGCTCGTTAGGCGCGAAATCGCATCGATGCTGAGTTCCAGCGTCGCCACATCGGTCACTCCGATGCCATCGTCGCACGAAACCTCCACGCCACGTTCAGCCGCCATTTCCCGCACCTGGTGCCCGGCCCCATGGACGAGCACGACATTGATGTTAAGAGAATGCAGCACCCCAATATCCAGTAGGACGTTGGCAAAATTTTCTGAAGCGGCCACCAGACCGTCCACCGCGATCACGAACGTTCCGCCTCTGAATTGAGGAACGTACTGGAGGATTCCACGGAGGTCGCCGAACTGCATGATGGAGGAAACGTGGCGCAAGCATCCCTGCTTGCAAGCACCAGTGAATGCAGCACAACAACCACACCTCCCCCCAACCAACCCCTCAATTTGCACCCCAGCGCGCACCGATTTCCACACGTCCTTAGCCCCTTCCGTCAATCCTCCGCATCCTCCTTGCACGCGAATACTTCCCCCCATACCGTCATGATGATGCCAACAGACAACCCCGCGCGCCGCCACTTTTTGAAACTCCTCGGCGGCACAGCCCTCGCTAGCGCCAGCCGTCCATGGCAGGCCCACGCCGAGCAAGACGTGCGGACAATCTCCATCATCCACACCACAGATCTCCATGGGCATATCCTTCCATCCGCCACCTACGAAGGCCTCTCGGACGTCGGCGGGCTCGCGCGCTGCGCCACCCTGATCCGCCAATGGCGTAAGCAAAACCCGAATTCGCTCTTGCTCGACATCGGCGACGTCTACCAGGGCACGCGGACCTCGCAGCGCAACGGTGGCGAACTAATGATCAAGCTGTTCAATAAGCTCAACTACGATAGCTGGACGCTCGGCAACCACGAGTTCGACTGGGGCATCGAACCACTCCAGAACGCGGTTCAGAACTCGAACATGCCGGTTTTAACCTCGAACGTGAAACTCGAGGGCAAACTTCCCGGCAGCTTGGAAGATGACGGCAACCCGCTCTCGAACATCGCCCCTTACATGATGAAGGAAATCGGCGGATTTAAGATCGGCGTGATCGGGGTCGTAACACCTGGTTTACCGTTCTGGTTGCGACCTGAGATGACCAAGGGCATCGAAGTCTTCGACCCGGCCGAGGCTGTCCAGTCGGCTGCACGTGCCCTCAAATTGCGCGGCGCCAATGCGATCGTCGTCACCGGCCACATGGGTCACCGCTTCGGCCACGACGACTTCGCCAACCGCGTCACCGACATCACGGAGAAGTGCCCTGACGTCAATGTCTTCATCGGCGGCCACACCCACATCGATGTCCCGAACTACCGCGCAGGCAAAGCACTCTACACCCAGGCTGGCTACCACGGCATCTACCTCGGCCGCGTCGACCTCGCGTTCTCGATGGAGAACCACCGACTAGTCGACAAGCGATCGTTCACCGTGATGATGGATCGGCGCTTCGACCTCGATCCGATTGTCATCGATACCGCATCATCCGAGATCGAAGCAGCCAAGCGAGATCTCGCCAAGCCGGTGGGGAAATTGGCAGCGACCCTGTCCGCAAAGACCAAGCCTGGCGAGCCCAGTGATATCCAGCGACTACACGCCGTTTCGATCCGCGATGTACTCGCTAAGAATGGAGTCGAGATCGATGCCGTCTTGCACGGACAATTTATCAAGAGTGATGTCGAGCCCGGCGAAAAAACGCTCGCCGACATGTATCTCCTGGCCCCCTACGAGAACCTCATCGTCACCGCCGAAGTCACCCGTGAGCAGCTCATCGTCATCGCCCAAGAGACAGGAACGCAAAAGAGCGCCCGGAATATCATGGGGTTGAAGGTGATCTATGATGGCGAGACCGTGACCGAAATCACCCAACAGGATGGTTCTCCCCTCGATCCCGAAAAACGCTACACGCTAGCGGTCAACAGCTACGACTCCCAATCAGGTGGCAAACGACTCCTTGAGCTGCGTGCGGTCATGCAAGAAAAACTCACCACCGCGACCTTCCACCCGCAGGAGACACGCGACGCGCTGTCTGAATTTTTCCTCGATAAAGGAACGGTCAGCGCCAGCGATCTTGTGTTCAAATCGTAGATGAGACCAAGGAGCTAGGGGCGTGCCCTTCTACTCCTCGACCTCCACGCCCTTTCCACTGACCGGGTTTCTACGCACCGTAGCGCCGCCCTCGAAGCCCACTCGATATTCACCCAAGCGCTCATCTGCTTCCGGATAATCAGTGCTGACAAACTGTGCGCCACTGGCCAGCGCCTTCTCCCGCCGATCCGTTTTGTTCTCGCGCGCCTCCAGCGTCCCAGCATCCGCCCGGGTTCGAACGATGAACCCTGACTTCACCAGTCGCTGGATCAGTTCAAACCCACCCAGCGGATCGTTCAGCTTAAAAAAGGCGGCTCCCGGATCGTTCTCCGCGACACTGGCAAACATCAATCTTCCTTCCAACGAGGGGTTCCCCTCAAGGTAGGCATCCCGGATCCTCGCACCGTTATCCAGCGCAAACATCACCTTCCCCCGCACAGAATCCAACACCGGCCAACCGTTCTTCATCACCGCCTCACGCAGGGTCTTCGCCGCACCACGCACATCGTCCGGAAGTACGATCGCCCCCTTCCCAAAGACCTCCAAGATCTCCGCCTCGAGCGCCTCTAACTGCTCCCGATCGAA
>JBLHKE010000350.1:0-7948 GCA_047619485.1 Verrucomicrobiales bacterium
TCGACTTTCAATCCGGCGCTAGCAGCCATCGTATTCGCCCCCACGGCGGTCACCTTGGCGCCACCATCGACCATCTCGAAATCCGCACCAAACTCGGCGTCTTCCCAGAGGATCAGGCTGCCCTCACGCGTCATCCAGAAGGACACCAATCCAGCTACTAGCATAAAAATGATGCCGCTGTGCGCGATCAACATCCCTGGGGCACTCGGCTTCTTCTTCGACTTGATAATCGCGCCACAGACTAGATTGATGAAAAGAAGGATCATCAACAGCATCCCACCTGGCAGCGGGATTTTCACTGGGCCAACATCCTGCAGGAAGAACACCGACTCGAAGTATTTGTTGCCAGTCTCGTAGAGCCCCAGCCCCTGCATCTCGATCGTGCCGAGAAAGGTCAGCAGCGTGAGGAAGGTCAAGGTCACGCAGGCGAGCCCAAAAGATGAGAAGAAAGCAAACAACAGCTGCGCCGGTGTCCTCTGCTTTTTCGCCGGTTTCGGGGGATTTGGAGTATCGTCGTTCATCTCTAACTGACTATTCGGTTGAGGCTGGCGTTTTGGGTGCCAAACTTTGGCAGAATTGTTCGAATTTCTCGAGGTTCTCAGCGACCACTTCTGTCGGGCCAGACATTTTAAGAAACATGCTAAAAGCCGTATCGCCCGCCTGCTGTGGCGGAAGGATGCGCCCGACCATGCGGTAGCCAGGTTTCGCGGTCGAGCCCATCGAGGTGAAGCTCCCCTCGAGATCGATCACCACCGCCGAGCGGTTAAGCAATGGTGCACGTGGCAATGCCTCCAGCTCTTCGGCGGTCGGTGGTTCCATGCCCATCTGACCGTACCAGCGACCGGCGTTCGCCGCGAGTCCCCCACCCATCCCACTGAGGATCGTCAGGTAACACTCGCCGACGTCCCCTTCGCCAAAGCGCAGGTTCATCAAGCGCATCGGGGTCGGCGGGGCTTCACGCCAACCCTCAGGAGTCTCAGACTGGAACAAATCCGCCAAGTTCATCTCATCAGCACCGCCGATTTCCGGAGCAGTCATCTGCTCCTGCATCTTCGACATAGGGAGCATCCGCTCGCGGAAATCCTTGTCCAGCGGCGGAGCCTGATGCCCTTCAGGCAATTTGCGCTGCACAGTGATCTCGACCCGGTCATCGACAGGACCGCATCCAACCAGTAGAAAACACAGACCGGACACGGAAAAGATTGGATTTTTTAGAATTTTCAACATCTAGGAGGCTTTGATTCAGGAAGCTTTACGTCACGAAGGCGATTAAGGCAACCCACAGCGGGCGGGTAATCTTCAGGGGTTTTACTCCCGCTCATCCGCCCTCTGCCCGTCAACTCGATGTGATACGTAGACGGCGCTAATCACGATTAGCAGCATCCGAAGCGTGAATACCTTCAGGAAAAATGTTGCCGAATGGTGAGACTCGTTCAAATCGATCCACAATCACTTTTATCGAGGTAAGCGGCCAACAGTTGGCTGATTCGACGCCCCTCAAAAAACCTCCAAGCGACATCAACCTAGTGATCTTTTATGGCGAGCGTAGCCGCAAGCTCGAGGGAGATCTCGGCGCTCCAATTATATGAGCCGTCAGATCAAGAAGCTTGGGCAACGATCGGGCGATCGTCCACCTCCTCGAGAACGAATCAGCACCGCCAACCGACAGGTCTTGGCCGGCGAGCCGGCGCGCATCACCATGGCTTGGATTTGCAATCAAAGCCATGGTGCTGAGCCGCGTCTCTGGACGACGCTACGATTGCAAACCGAAGTTACGCCCGACTAGTCTGAGCCTAAGGCGTTGCCGGTCCAGGCTTCTGGTCGGAGACCCCATCCTGGAGATGCAGGAACGTCCCCTTCTTGTTGCCGACGATGATGTCTGGTTTGTCGTCGCCATTCAAGTCGCGCACGACGAACTGCGTGCCGACGCCAGAGTCGTTGTCGATCTGGTAAGGCACAAACTTCGCATCGCCTGACTTGCCGCCCGGGATGACCTTGAACCAGTAGAGCACGGCCGCCTCGTTGCCGCCGGGGTCGTTGCCGTTATGGGCGAACCAACGCTTGCCCGTGACCAGATCCTTCACGCCATCGCCATCCATGTCGACCAGTTGCGCCGAGTGTGCCTGACTGAAAACCACGCCGTAAGGATTGTCCTCGGCCTTCTTACCAGTGATCATGTGGCGCTTCCAAGTGATTGATTTCCCGTCTGCACTCTTCGCCTGCTCAAACCAAGCGAGGCCGTAGGCGTGTGCTGCCTCTGAGGTGTAGATGTCGTTGTCGCCATCGCCGTCGAAATCATACGCGAACATATCCGCGCCACCGGCTGGCGTGAATTTGTAGCGGTATTCCTTCCAGATCGGATCACCATCGAGGGAGGCGGGTTGCCTCCACCAGTGGTCTTTGGCGAGCAGGTCGATCTTGCCGTCACCATCAACATCTCCGAGCCCCAGACCGTGGGTGAATTTCCCGCCCGTCGCCTTCTCGCCAGAAATGGCATGCACGGTCCACTTCTCAGTAGGTCGAGACTTGTCGAAGCTGGCGTAGATGAACTTTCCACCAGCGGAACAAACGATCTCGGCTTGCCCATCGCCAGTGAGATCACCGAACTGTGGGGACTCGTTTTCGACCACATCTGTCGCCACGTGTTCCTTCCACACACCTGCGCCATCCGCTTGCGGGTTCTGATACCAGACCGCCTTCTCACCCGGGAAGGTGACGCGTAGCACATCGTCCCAGCCATCACCGTTGAAGTCGTGCACCCAGGTATTGAAATTGCGCGAATATCCTTTCGGGGGAAACGCCTTGGTGTCGTAGATAGGCAGGCGGTTTTTAAAATCTGGTCCAGCATACCAGAACGGTCCACTGACCACGTCCAATTTGCCATCCTTGTTAAAGTCACCGACCGCAGCGCCTTCGGCAAAGAACTGGTTCGAGAGCTGTAGCCGTTTAAACTTCGGAACGGGTTCGGCAAAGGCGAGAACTGGCAAGGTAATCGCTAGGATAGCGAGGGTTGGAATCTTCATCCTCTACCTGTACGGACTCTGAGAGCCGTGTAAATGCGATTTCGAAAGCCAATCCAAGCCCTCGACACGGATCCAATACCACCAGCCATCACTTTACGGTGAACCGATTACAAGAAATATCTCCCAAATTGAGACACAGTATCATTTCTTGTTGCAACACAGTCTCAACTGCGGTTCACTACCTGAGAGATGTCAAACGCCACCGCCAGCCAACTTGAAAAAGACAGCGCCATGACCCTGAGTCAGGCCAGTGTTGGTTGCGACTTTACTATCAAAGTTGTCGACGGACCACAGTGCGATCGACTGCGCGATCTCGGCTTCTGCGAATCCCTCCAGGTGCGCAAACTGGCGAACGGCCGCAACCTGATCTGCTCGGTTTGCGGCACTCGCTTGGCAATCAGCCGCGAACTTGCCGACCAAGTCAAAGTTAGCCCCATCTAAAGGTCCCGAACCGCCGAACTGATGGAAACCATCGCACTGGCTGGAAACCCCAACGCGGGGAAGACCACCCTCTTCAACGCCCTCACTGGCGCCTCCGCCAAGGTCGGAAACTACCCCGGGATCACCGTCGCCCTCAAGTCCGCCGAGATGACGACTCCCCACGGGCGGAAGTTGCAAATCGTTGACCTGCCGGGCTGCTACTCGCTACGCGGCGAGTCTCCAGACGAGAAGATCGCGGGCGAGTTCCTCAAGGGTTCAAAACCCGATGCGGTGATCTGCGTGGTCGATGCCTCGAATCTCGAACGCCATCTGAATCTCGCGATGCAGATCATCGAACGGGGGTTCCCAGTCGTGCTCGCGTTGAACATGATCGACGTGGCGGAGAACGCTGGGCTGAGGCTTGACCCAGTAAAGATCTCTGAGGAATTGGGTGTCCCAGTGGTGCCGTTGCAAGCCAATGCGGGCAAGGGAATCACTGAGCTGAAACAGGCCATCCAGCATCCATTGCCCGCACCTTCCGATGCGGATTGGATCACGCGGGGGGAAGAACTCGACGAGGTTGAGCGCCGCGCTCGCATTGCCAGCATCTGCGGATCGGCTGCGCGCCGCCCCGAGGCAGACCAACTGACCCGCTCAGACAAGATCGATTCGGTGCTGCTGCACCGCGTCTTCGGCTGGGTTTTCTTCCTCGCCACAATGTTCGGGGTATTCTGGGCGATCTTCTCATTCGCATCGATCCCGATGGGGTGGATCGAGGGTGCCCAGACCTGGCTGCAGAGCAGCGTCGCCGGCCTAATGCCAGAGGGTGATTTCCGCTCGCTGGTCGTCGATGGGATCATCGGCGGTGTCGGCTCCGTGATCGTGTTCCTGCCGCAGATTGTCCTGCTGTTTCTTTTTATTGGTTTGTTAGAAAGCTCTGGATACATGGCGCGTGCCGCCTTCCTGATGGACGGTGTGATGTCGAAGGCTGGCCTCAGTGGCAAGGCCTTCCTGCCGCTGTTCAGCTCCTACGCCTGCGCGATCCCCGGCGTGATGGCAGCGCGCACCATCGATTCCGCCAAGGAGCGCTTGGTGACGATTTTCATCGCCCCCTGGATGAGCTGCTCGGCGCGCTTGCCGGTGTATTTCCTACTCGTCCCGCTGCTGCTGGATGAAAAAGAGGGGCACTGGAAACAGGCGATGGTGTTGTTCGGGATCTACTTGCTCGGCACGCTGACCGCCTACTTCACCGCGAAAATTTTGCGGAAGAAACTCGGTCCAGACGAGGTGCCGACCCACTTCATGCTTGAGCTCCCGCCGTACCGCAAGCCGCAGTGGCCATACATCATCCGCCACGTGCTCAGTCGTGCCTGGGCATTCCTGCGCAAGGCTGGCACAGTCATCCTCGGGATCTCGATCGTGCTGTGGGCGATGACCACCTACCCGAAGACCGATAGCGAAGATCCGAAGGAACAGCTCGACCACAGCGTCATGGGTCGGCTCGGCTCGGTGATTGAACCGGTCGTCGAACCGCTCGGCTTCGACGGTCGAACCGGCACAGCCATCCTCACCTCCTTCGCCGCGCGCGAGGTGTTCAATTCATCGATGAGCATCCTCTACCAGATCGAGGAGACCGATGACGAGGCCGAGACGCGCAAGTTCCTACGCGACCGGCTCGCGGAGGAGAAACGCCCCGATGGCACTCCCCTATTCACGCCACTCATGGTGGTCAGCTTGCTGATCTTCTACATCTACGCGCTGCAGTGCCTGCCGACCACCGCGGTGGTGGCACGTGAAGCGGGTTCGTGGAAGTGGGCGATCGGCCAATTCGTTTTCATGAGCGGCTTCGCCTATTTCGCGTCGCTGGTCGTCTTCCAGGTCGGGAGGTTGCTGGGGTTCTAGAGAAATGTCCGTCCTACTCAATACCGATTGGCAGACCCCCGCCGCGCTGGCGGTGGTGGCGCTGACCTTGATCCTCTTCGCCTTCCGGATCGTCCGACAGAGGAAGAACAAGGGCGGGTGCGGCGGCGGCTGCGATTGTCCGGCCAAACCGGGAGATTAGAAACATTCGCATTCTCCCTCGGCAGGATGCCGAAACTACGTAGGCTTCAGCCTTCCCATAAAGAGGACATTGGGGATCCACTCGCGTCTCATCCGGCTTCTCCCGACTCCACGCACTCAGCAGCGGCGCGATGGCATTGGCCAGACGTTAAAACAACTTGTCGAAACAAACCGTTTTTGATCAAATGAGGCCGATCGAGTTCGGGGGAATGCGTTTCAACAACTGAATTAGTCCGTTCACCAAAACCCCACCACCACTATGAAAACACCAACATCGCTCGTCCGGGGTCTCAGCCTCGGTCTAGCTCTCACTTGTTTTTTCACCACAGTCGCCACAGCGCTCGACCTCATCCAGTTTGAGTCCAATTGGGATTACATGCATCCCACCGACGGCGTGGATCCTGCCATCGCCGATGAAGATTTCGACACGACCTGGTTTCTCGACGAAGCCGACTTCGATGCAAACTACAACGGCCCGGCCTTCGGCACGGCGCCAGCGATCTCCGGCCCCCCGATCGATAGCGGCAACGGCCCGGCGCCGATCGGCTACGACGTGGTGAACTACATCCGCGACAACTACCCGGACAACGCAGACAACGCCGGACTAGCGACCGTCCTCACCCGCCCCGCCGATGAAGAAAGGCGCACCGCCTACTTCCGCCATGAGTTCGTCGTCGCAGATGACGTCGAGAGTCTCGCATTGGAGATCATCGCCGATGACGGCGCGGTGATCTATCTCGACGGCGAGGAGTTCCTACGAGTCAACGTGACCGCGGCAGACACTTGGGATGCGAACTCTTCAGGCACCACCAACGAAGGCGCTCTGCGGAGATTCGAGGTGTTCCTCGGCGGCCTCGCTTCCGGACCTCACGTCCTCGCCATCTCTATCCACCAGAGTAATACGGGCAGCAGCGATCTCGGGTTCGATCTCAGGCTCAACGACGAAGGTAGAGCCACATCCCCGATGGGCACGACAGATTTCGGCGGCAGCGAGACTGAGTTTGTCATTGAGGGTGGCCTCAACGGCTGGCTCTGGGAAACAGTGACCGGCGAATACCTGCTCGAAAACGCAGATGGGGGCACTCTCATGTCGGAAGAGGTCGACCTCTCAGCGCAGGGCGACGTCTTGTTCACCGTCGATCTGAGGCTCGACGAGAATAGTGGGGCGAGCAACTTCGAAGCCGCGGATAGCTTCGCCGCACGACTCGAAGTCAATGACGGCGCCACCACTTCGGACATCGTGCTCACCCCCTTCGGTTTCGATACCAACCAGGACGGCACGATCACCGGCGACGAGATTTTCCCTGATCTGGCAAGTTCTCAGGCAATCGACCTCCGCCACGTGATGGCTGCCGAGATCCCCGCCAACATCGTCAGTGCCCGCCTAATCATCGAGGCGATCAACAACTCGGCCAGCGAGCAGTTCCGCTTCAACAACGCGCGCTTCACGGACATGCAGACCTCGCTCGTCCTCGGCACCAACGAAAAATCGCTCGTCCCGACCGACGATCTAGGCCTGTTGGTTGGTCCGAACGCATGGGTCGAAGACGCGGTGAAGAGGTTTAGCCTAAACAACGCCGATGCCGATGGCGGCGGACGAGTGCTCGCCTCGCGCGAGTTCGATCTGAGCCTGGCCGGTGCTTCAAGTGTCAGCCTCGACCTGGAGGCCGAGGTCACGAGCACCAACACCAACTTCGAGGATGGGGATACTTTCGCCGCCTGGGTAGAAGTGCTCGACAGTGATGGTTTCGGGCATGTCGTCCAGCTGGTCAACGGCGGCAACGACGCTGATGGCAACCACGTTCTCAGTGACGAAGAATTCGCACCTGGCGCGGATCCGACCTTGCCTTCGACCAGCAACTTCACCCTGGCTGCCAATTTGCCAAGCAACGCGGTGAAGGCGCAGCTGTTCATCGCCGCCGAGATCGATGCCGGCAACGAGACATTTCGCCTCTCGGATGTCATCATCGGTGACCCGATCGCGCCCCCACTCAGCTTCCAGATCGTCAACATCTCCCATGCCACTGGGACAAGCTACGACATCACTTTTGAAAGCGCTGCCGGCGAGACCTACACCTTGCAGTTCGGCTCGGATCTGACTGCCGGGAGTTTCGCTGATGTCGGGCTCTCGATCGTTGGAGCCGCAGGCACCACGACGACCAACCACAATCCCGGCGCGATCGACGAAGGATTCTACCGAGTCACTCTCGGTGGAGTCGTCGTCGGCGGACAGTAAGATGCTCGGAGCTGCTACCCTCATCATCGCCGTCTCGTGGGCGTGTCTCGCAGGAGGCAGAGCACAGATTGCGACGGATGCGGGCACCGCTCAGGCGCGCCAGAAGTGGTCGCAAACAAAGAAGCAGCTCGAAGCTGCCGGGCTAAAATTTGGGCTCGAGCAGTATTCGACGCGCACCGGCTCCGACAAACTCAACTTCGCTGCGCAC
>JBLHKE010000351.1:0-7947 GCA_047619485.1 Verrucomicrobiales bacterium
GCAAGCGTGCGGGAAAATTTCATCCAGCGCCGTTGGCGAACAAGATGCCGCTGGAGGAAACGACCATCGCTGAGGCGCTGAAGTCGAATGGCTATTCTACCTTCTTCGCTGGTAAATGGCACCTCGGACCGAGCGAGGAATTCTACCCACAGAACAATGGATTTGATATCAATATTGGCGGGCACCGCGGCGGGGGGCCGTACACCGGTAAGAGGTACTTCGCGCCATTTGAAAACCCGGAGATCAAAGAAGAGAGCCCCGCGGGTGATCATCTGCCGGATCGCTTGGCGCGCGAGGCAGCAAAATTTATCGAGACCAACCGGGAGAAACCGTTCTTGGCGTATTTGTCGTTCTATTCCGTTCACACGCCATTAATCGGTCGTCCTGACCTGGTCGAGAAATACAAGAAGAAGGCCGCCGCGATTAACGGCATTGAGTTCGCCGACGAAGAGCAGGTGATCGGAAAGAAGCCGCGCAAAGTGCGGATTTTGCAGAAGCACGCGGTCTACGCCGCGATGGTCGAGGCGATGGACTTGGCGGTCGGCAAGGTGCTGAAACAGATTGACGATTCAGGCCTAGCGGAAACGACCGTGGTGGTTTTCACCTCTGACAACGGCGGCCTCTCAACTTCGGAGGGCTCGCCCACCAGCAACCTCCCGCTGCGCGGTGGCAAGGGGTGGGTCTACGAAGGTGGCATCCGCGAACCATGGATCGTGCGCTATCCCGGTGTGACCAAAGCGGGGAGCGAATCTTCGCAACCGATCTCCTCCATCGACCTGTATCCGACACTGGCTGCCGCCGCTGGAGTGGAGGTGAAACATAAGATCGATGGCATCGATCTTATGCCGGCGCTGAAAGGTGGCACGCTGGATCGTGAGGCCTTGTTCTGGCACTACCCGCACTACAGCAACCAGGGCGGGTTTCCTGGTGGGGCAGTGCGTATGGGAGACTTCAAGTTGGTCGAGCGCTACGAGGACGGGCGCCTGCACCTCTACAACCTCAAATCAGACATCGGGGAGAAGGAAGACCTCGCGGCCAAAATGCCCGACCAGGTTAACTCGATGCGCGATCGCTTGCACGCATGGTACAAAGAGGTCGATGCGAAGTTCCTCCAAGAGAAGGGTGGTCAACTACCATGGAAGCCCGAAAGCACGGGTCGCTAACTCTGAAATGATGTGAGAGGCTCGGCGATGAACTCGAAAGCGGCCTGGATAGTAGGAATAGTCCTCTGGATCTTCCCAATATCGGCCACTCTAGCTGAACCACATACTCCGATGCCCGGGGTGGATGATCACTCCTCGATGTGGTGGGCGGATGGGTTTCCCGCTGTCGTTCCTAGCGCTACTTGGAAACGGGTGATCCAGACTGGGCGCTATGCGTTCGTTCTGGAAACCGACACGCTCAAGGTGCCCCATTTTGGAGCGCTCGCGGGAGTGGGTGGGGATTGGGAATCGTTGCCGGAAGCTGCTCTCAAGTTGCAGATCGACGTGAACGGTAAAAGTTATCAGTGCACGAATGGTGGCGCTTGGAGTCGCTATGCCGGACCGCGTCTGATCGAGGCGGGAAGGTTTTTTCAACGGGCTGACGTGACCGGGTTGCATTTCGAGTCGGCGCAGGGTGAAATCCTGAACACCGAGTCGCGCTTCGAGACCGCTGCCTGGCCGCGGCGGTTGGGCTTGGTCTTTACGGCGTCTGCGGGGATGGCTCCGATCGGGGCGGGCGAAGCGTCGTTCGGTCGCGTGGGTGGTGGTTTTGGTCTGGATGGGACGAACGCTTTCGAGATTCCTCATTCGCCGGAGATCGATCCGGAGGAGTTCACGCTCGATTTCTGGGCCTTCGTGCCGACGGGGTATCGGGCTTCGGAGGGTGTGTGGCCTTGGTTGGTCTGCAAGAATCGCAACGAGATGGTGGATGGGAATTTTGGGATTCAGCTAGTCGACGGCAAGGCACAGGCGAGGATGAATATTGGCGGGGGCAGAGCTGCGGCGGTGACGATTGGGGATCGGCCGGTGCGGGTTGATACTTGGAACCACTTCGTGCTGAGTTACGACGGCGATACCTTGCGATTCTTTGTTAACGGCGCGCGCTCGGGTGAGCAGCGGATTGGCAAAAAACGTAAACCGGGTCGGCATGCGCTGGTGTTCGGTCGGCGCGAAGACAATTACGGCGACGGTTACCATTTCCGTGGTGTGATCGACGATGTCCGCCTGTTTGATCGGGCACTGGACTTGAAACAACTCGGTCAGAACCCCCTGAAACAGTGGCGTTTTCGCGCGGATGGGGTGGCCGCGCAACAGCGGCCGCGCATCGCGTGGGAGAATCCCGTGCTGACTATCAAATTTGCTGCGGAGATGCGTGCGCAGTCACTGGGACCAGAGGTTTTCCTCGCGATCGATCCAATCAGATCAGAGGTGCTCGGTGATGGGGATCCAGTGAAGGTGGACGCACCAGGGCGACCGCTGGCATTCGATCCGGCACGTGGCTGGCACCGGATTAACCTCGACGGCATCCAGCCGGAACGTGCCAACACCAATGACGCGATCGAGCTCATCCCGTTCGTGCTTTCGAACCCTACTGATCAGCCGCAGGTGGCGCGGTTGATGTTCGAGAAGACTGCGGGTGGCATCCGCCAGGGCATTGGTTCGCCGATTACTGGGATGTCTGCCATCTTGCGAGATCCCGATGGTCACCCGACGGGAATCCCTGTCCAGCTGAGCAAGAACTGGCACAATGACCCTGAGGGTGGAGCCTACGCTGGCACGTGGTTCCACGGGCTGACGCAGGTGCATCTGGCTGCTGGCGAGACGAGGAAGCTTGAGCTGGCAGTTGTCTACGGCCACTGGGGTGGCGTGGCGGCCGCATCGCATGCGCAACTATCACTCGTCGGGTGGGGCTCCAATCAGCGCTGGGACGAAAGCGCTTTGGGGTCTTGGGGCGAGAGCATCTGCTACGAGCCGGGGCAGGCTCAAGCGAACTGCACGATCACCGATGTCCGACCGTTGATGGTCACCCCGATGAGCGGTAAGGGGAAGTGGCGCTGGACCAACAACGTGGGTGGCGGCGATTTCTTCCGGATGTTCGACCTGAAGGGCAAGCGGATCGCGCATTCGGCCATGCGTGCGGACTACCAACGGCAGGGGCCGTGCCTGACCGAGGTCACCTATTCTGGAAAACTAGGGGAGGGGATCGTCCATTCGGAGACGGTCAGTCTTGGTCGCACGGACGACATCGTACGCGGTAGCTACCGGCTACGTTTTGACGTGAAGGCGGCGACCGACTTCTCACGATTCGTGATCTTCCAAGTGGGGGCAGATACTTACAATTTCACCAACGAGGCAAAGATGGCGTGGGGCAACGAAACCGGTTTGGTCAAAGAGTGGCCGACGCGCCAGAATGCCGTCCTGATGGCGTGTGCGGGGCGCGTGCCATGGATCTCGCTGCACGAGGGAAGGCCGCGAGATGGGCAGGCGCCTACCGGGGCTTGGGCGAACCGTGGAATCGTTATCCGCTCTTGGAAGGCGCGCCTCGGGGGCGACACTGCGGCACCATGGGTCGTCGAGCATGACAACGGCAAGTCATCGACGATCGACCTCGTGCCTCCTCCCGGGGTGGGTCGATTGGAGGTGGGCGATTTCGTCGAGGCGATCGTCGAATACATCGTCATGCCGCAGTCGGCCGCTGACTACTACGGTCCGAACAAGGCACTCAGGAAGGCACTGGTGGAGGATGGCAACACCTGGAAGATGATCCACCGCGAGGCGATCGGTAACGATCGGCGGGTGATGGTTGAGGCCGGGCAACTTCTCGGGCTCCACCCAGATATACGCCTGCGTGCCGACGATGACGGGGTGGTTTTCTCGGTTGCAGGAGGGCTTGGCTATGTCCCGATCACGATCGAAGGCTTGTCGTCCCCGCGTGGGTATGAGTTGGAAGTCGGCGGCCAGAGGTTAAACCAGAGCGTGCACGGCAACGATTTCTGGCAGACTGATTACGACCCTGCATCGCGCACCTGGAGCCGAACTTACAACGTCTCCCTCGGGGGCGGCGAAACCCAGATCAAACTTCTCAAAGACCCATCATGAAAATCCTGAGCCTACTGACCATCGTCGCACTGAGTTTCACTTCGATCGCTCAGGCGAAGCAGCCTAACATCGTTTTTATCTTCGCTGACGACTGGGGCTGGGGCGATCTCGGGTGTCACGGGCATCCGTACGTGAAGACGCCGAACATCGATCGGCTGGCGGCTGAGGGCACGGATTTTCATCGATTCAGTGTCGCCAGCGGGGTGTGTTCCCCGAGCCGCACGGCGGTGATGACCGGACACTTTCCGGCGCGCTACAACATTGACGGGCATTTCGCTTGGGTTCCGAGCAACGCCAAGCGAGGGATGCCGGATTGGCTCGATCCGGAAGCTCCGCTGCTGCCACGGTTTCTACAACAGGCTGGCTACGCGACCGCGCACTTTGGCAAGTGGCACCTGTCGAACAACATGATCCCGGATTCGCCATTGCCGAGCGCTTACGGCTACGACGAATATGGTGCGTTTAACTGCGCTGGCGAGCAGATGCCGGTGCACGAGGATGCCGATCACGCGACGAAGTTCATCGAAACTTCGGTGTCCTCCGGCAAACCGTTCTTCGTCAATCTCTGGCTGCACGAACCGCATACGCCATTCCATACAGTGCCAAAATACGAGTGGCGGTTCCGCGAAATGGAGAGTGAGGCAGATCGAATCTACGCGTCGGTGCTCTCGCACGCTGACGATCGGATCGGTCAGGTGTTGGATGCGCTCGATCGATTGAAGGTGACCGATGACACTTTGGTGATTTTTAGTTCGGACAACGGTCCTGCCCGTGCCGGAGGGGATGCGAAGCTCGAACTTGGGTACGACACGGCGACTGGTGCTGGCTGGGGCATCGGGGCAGCGAAGGGGATTACCGGTGGCCGTCGAGGATACAAGTCGGCACTTTTTGAGGGTGGGATTGGAGTTCCGTTTATTGCTCGTTGGCCGGGGGAGATCGCTGCCGGGAAGATCGACAAGGACTCGATCATGTCGGCAGTCGATCTGCTGCCGACTTTTTGTGAGCTCGCTGGAGTCGAGTTGCCTGACTCCTACAAGCCAGATGGAATGAGCCAGGTGGCCGCGTTGAAGGGGAATGGGGAGTCGAGTCGCAGCAAGCCATTGTTTTGGAAAGTGCACGGTGCGAATAAGAATCGACCGGACCACTGGGTTGGATACGCGATGGTCACCGCAAAGTGGAAGCTCGTCGCGAGTTCAGGCCTGGATCGCTTCGAGCTGTTCGACCTGGTTGCTGACCCATTGGAGAAGTCAGATCTCGCTGCGGATGAGTCCGTGCTTGTGAAGGAATTGTTGCAGCAGATTGAAACCTGGAAAGCGGGCCTTCCTGCGAAGCCGGATGCGAAGTTGTTTTCTAAGGAGAGGGCGGCGGGGAAGTAGCCTGCGACCGTCGAAGCGGTTCCGTTTTCTGATTGCCAGTGCGCGAATGGAACTGAGGGGAGTCTGGAGCGTCGGAGAAGACACAGGCCATGAGCAAAACGGGACTACCGTTTCGGACGCAGCTAAAGGCTACGCTACATGGCTGCGTCCCTTCTCTAACTCCAAGTGGTTAAGGGACGAGCTTGATTCGGTAAAATCGTCGGGTGTTGGGGGACGCGCTGGTGTCAATGTAGCTGGTGAGGCCACTGCCGCTGGCTGGCACGGTCGTGAGAGGCAGCCATGTCTCGAGGTCGTCGCAGTATTCGATCTCGTAGCTTAGGAGCGGATTGCTGACCCACTTGAGCGTGACGTCTCCGCTGACCGGGTCGAGGCTGTAGTCGTTCCAGGCGAGGCCGAATTCGTAGGCTCCCGGAGTCCCGCCGATGTCCTCGCTGCTCAACCAGTTGAATGGATCCATGTAGTCACCGTCTGGATCGATGATCTGCAGGCTGTAGCCAAAGCCATCCGTCGCTTTTGGCCAAGGGGCGTTGTCGTCGTAGTTGAAGTCGTGGATGAGGTTGCCGTCTGGATCACGCATGACAATTTTTTCCCCGCCGTTGGCGAGTTGGCCACCGGGCCATTGGAGGAGGACGACGGGATCAGGGCCGTAGAGGGCGACGAACCCGGCGATGTCGTTGGTGATGATCACCGAGTGCCCGGTTTCGAGGATGTAGGCGGGCAGCACCGTCGCATCGAACGGATTTCCCGCGTCGAAGCTGACGCCCTCCAGATCGATCGGGACCGCGCCGATGTTGGTGAGTTCGATGTATTCGACTGCGCTGCCGTTGGCACTGCTGTACATGATCTCGGTGATGCGCAGGCCGGCGAGGTGGTCGCTGCTGACGTTCGGGTCGATGAGCATGACGTAGTCGAACTCGAATCGCGCATTCTGCGCAGTGCCGGTCGCAGCGAAAATCCCTCCCTGATTGGCGATGCTGCCGGCGGGGATCGCTCGTGTGTGGACGTTGATCCATTCCCCAGGTTCCCCGCGGTGTTCGAAGATCAGTTGGTCGCCGAAACGGCGCATCCGCACGGTGGCGACATCGTCGGACCAGTTTAGGCTGGTGATCTGAGAGTAGCCCGCGCCGGTGGAACGCATGACGCGGAGGTAGTCGCCATCCTCCATGCCGAACGCGTAGCGTACGGTGGTTGCTCCCTCTTGGATCTCGGTGAGCATCCCGACGACGAAATCGCCCTGCTGGAGGTTGTCGAGTTTCAGATCGCTCTGCAGCGCCCAGTCGGTGTCCTGCGGAAGCATGCGCCAGATGGCCGGGTGGCTAGGGTTGGTCATGGTGAGTGGGCGTGCCTGTTCGTCCTCGATTTTCAGGACGAGCTTGCCGGGGCGATCGTCGAGCGTGTAGGAAGCGATTGGCGAATCCCCGTCTCGGACTTCGATATTCTCCAGCGTCCAGTAGCCCTCGAGGATCGGGTTGCCGAAAGAACTCCAACCGGAGGCCGCATAGACCGATGCCTGGCGCGTGAGGTTGATCGCGCCATTGTCACCATCCTCCAATTCCAGGGTGATATCGTAGATGTCGGGGCGGGTGAAGCGGGCGGTCGTGATCGGAGCATTGGCTGGCGAGACCACGCCTGCACCGGCGGGTCCAATGATCCAGTCGCTAGTGATCGGGTTGCCCTCGGGGTCGTAGCTATCGCTGGCGTCGAGGTTCAAGGGGTCGCTCACCTGCAGATTCCAAGAACCCGGATTGGCGCTAATTTTGAAGACTGGCAAGGCGTTGCCTGTCTTGTTGACGGTGAACATCTCGGTGCTGATCACGTTTCCCTCTGCATCGGTCGCCTCCACCGTCAGAGCATTGGCACCTTGTTGCAGCTGGATGTTTGCGAGTGTCCATGCGGTTTGTGTTGAGAAAATGAGCTCCGCTTCCGGGTGGCCGACGACCCGCACGTCGAAGGTCTCCCAGCCGCTCAAGCCGGCGAGGGCGATCGTGTCGGCGCTGGTACTGGCCGAGGAACCATTGCCGGTGGTGACGTCGAACGAAGCGCTAAAGGCTGAACCGATCTCGGTCTGGGCGCGGCCGACCCGGTTGTTGTGCCAGCTGGTGTAAGTGCCCTCGTTGGAGCTGTAGGAGTTGGACGCCGATTCCTCACAGTCGAACCAGGCCTGCAAGCGAGGTCCGGTGGCGCCGTAATCGTTGATCATTTTACCGATGTAGTAGTTGAGGCGCTGGCGGACGTAAGGCTTGTCGAAGAAATTACGAACGCCAGGCAGGTTGCCGATAAAGGCTGCACCGGAGTTTCCGAAGGTAAGGTCGGAGTCCCACTGCACCAGTTGGAATTTGCCATCGCTGTAGCGCCGTAGGAAGTAGCCGTTCTTGCCGCGGTTGCGGGTGAGGGTATCCCAATCGTCGCACCAACCACGGGCGGCTGCGTTGGCGGCCATCATGTCGATGTCTGCCATGCGCTCGATCTCCGCACGGGTGAACGAGTTG
>JBLHKE010000352.1:0-7944 GCA_047619485.1 Verrucomicrobiales bacterium
ACGACCTGGACCGGCAGCAGCTTTGTCGATACGGCATGGACTTCGAGCAGCAACGGGTTCGGGTTTGATACCTCCGGCGCCCTGAGCGGGTTCATTAACACCGACATCCAGACCGCGATGCTGAACAACAATCCGGGAGCCTATTTCCGCTTCCCGTTCGACATCACCGGCACCCCGACCTTCGACTCACTGCTGTTCGACATGACCTACGACGATGGTTTTGTGATGTATCTCAACGGCTCTCGGCTGTGCGATGAGAACGCGCCCACCAGCCCGGTGTGGAACTCGACCTCGCTGGCTGAGAACTCCGGTGGGCTGGTGGTGAACAATTTCGCCGCGCCGGAGCCAGCCTTCGCCCTGGTGAACCACAGCAACATGCCAGCGTCGATCATCGGCGGCGCCGACCCGCACCTGCGCCTCATCTACAACAACAACGGCAACAACCACAACAGCATCCATTTCGACCGCACCGATATCGGCCCGTTCAGCTCCCTCACCGCGGAGTTCGACTTCCGCATGAACGGCACCGCCGACGGGTTCTCGATCCTGATGTTACCGACCAGCACCTACGGGACGACCTCCGCCAGCTCGGGAGTCACCGTCTCACCTGCTGAAGAACCCAACGTGGCCAACACCCTCGCGATCGGATTCGACATCTGGAACAACATCGAGGAGACCTCGATCCACTTCGGCTCGACGCGCGCGCAGAACAATCTGTCCGGCACGATCGACCTGAGTTCGAACGACTGGCACCGCGCCCACATCAATGTCACCCCGCAGGGTGGCGGTGGTAGCAACGTCAGCGTCAGTGTTACGCCAGATGTCCGCGGCGCCGCTGGAGCCCCTGTCGTATTCCACGACAACGTGTCGGTCCCGGATCTCAATCCCTACGAGTACCGCCTCCAGTTCAGCGCCCGCACCGGCGGGGCGACCACCAACGTCGACATCGACTCGATCAGTGTTGGCCAATCCGGTTCCGGAGGATCGCTGACCACCAGCAAAGACATCTCGCAACACCTAGGATTGCTTCAGGCGGGCACCAACATGCTCGCGATCCACGGGTTGAATTTCGCTGCGAACAACAGTGATTTCCTCGCCTTGCCCGAGTTGCGCGCGGTCGAGGTCAACAGCGTCGATCTCGCTACTAGCTTCTACTACGAGATCCCGACCGCGGAAGCGCCGAATGTTGCTGGCACCAACGGGCCAGCCGGATCGGTCACGATCTCACCGGGTGGCCGCACCTTCAACAGCTCGCTCAACGTCAGCCTGACCGGAACCACGCCGGGCAGCGAGATCCGCTACACAACCAACGGCAGCGTCCCCTCCCAGAGTTCGACGATCTACACCAGCCCGATCAATCTGACCGCAAGCACTCGCATCCGCGCACGCGCCTACGTGCCAAATTTCTCTGCGGGTCCGGTGGCGAGCGACACCTTCTTCCGCCTAGCGGCCGACCTGCAATCGTTCACCTCCGATCTGCCCATCGTGGTGGTCGACAACTTCGGCTCCGGTGGCTTCCCTAGCGCAGGCAGCGCCTTCCAGGCGATGGAGATGGCGATCTTTGACCAACAGGTGGGCAATGGCCGCAGCGCACTGACCAACGTACCCGAGCTGGTCACTCGCGGCGGCGCCCACAAACGCGGGTCGTCCACCGGCGGCCAGCCGAAACCGAACCTGCGTATCGAAACCTGGGGCGACGGTGATAACGACGACGCCTCGGTCAACCTGCTCGACTTCCCCAAAGAGTCCGACTTTATCCTCTACGCGCCTTACAGCTGGGACCGCTCATTCATGCACAATGCTTTCATGTATCAACTGAGCAATGAGATCGGCCAGTATGCGGTGCGCACGCGCTTTGTCGAAGTGTTCGCCAACACTGGCGGGGGAACCTTATCCTACAGCAGCGACTACCACGGCGTCTACGTTTTGATGGAGTCGATCAAGCGCGACAACAACCGTGTCGATATCACCAAGCTCGAAATAGGTGACAATGCCGCACCCGATGTGACCGGGGGCTATATCTGGAAGGTCGACCGCGGCAGCCCAGCATTCAGCAGTGTCGGCCAGGGCGACCAACAAGTCATCGAGGATCCCAGCTCGGGTGCGATCACGGCGGCGCAGACCAGCTACCTGCACGACTACCTAGACGAGTTCGGCACTGCGCTCACCGGCGGCAATTTCACCGATCCGGTGAACGGCTACGCCCCCTATATTGATTGCCAATCGTGGATCGACCACCACATGCTCAACGTGCTCGCCTTCAACGTCGATGCGCTGCGCTTGAGCACCTACCTTCACAAAGACCGCGAGGGGCCGATCATCAAAGGTCCGGTGTGGGATTTTGACCGCTCGCTTGAATCGTACGACGGCCGCGACGACAACCCGCAGCAATGGGGAACCACCGGCGGCGTCAGCTTTTTCCAGCGCGGCTGGTTCGACCACCTGTTCGACGATCCGGATTTCGCGCAGAAGTGGATTGACCGCTGGTGCGAACTCCGCCAAGCGGGCGGAACTTTCAGCGACGCCCACCTGTTCGGCGTACTCGACACGATGGAAGCGGAGTGCACCGAGGCCGCACCACGAAACTACGCGAAATGGACAGCTGTCCCGCCCAACAACGGAGGCAGCCTGGCAGGCGAGGTGCAGAATATCAAAACCTGGCTCGGGCAGCGCACCAGCTGGATCGACTCGCAGATGGCGGGCGAGGCGAGCTTCAGCCAGAACGGCGGTGTGGTGCCGGCGGGATTCCAAGTGACGCTGACGCCGCCCTCCGGCACGTCGGTCTACTACACCCTCGACGGTAGCGACCCGCGCGGCGGTGGCGGAGCGTTCGCCGGAACACTCTACAGCGGAACGATCACACTGAACTCGTCGGCGCATCTCGTGACCCGCGTCTACAAATCGAACAACCCCACCAGCCTGTTCGATTCGCGCTGGGGTTGCCCGAAAGATGCCGCGTTCCTCGTCGGTGGAACCCAAACCGCGACTGCAAGCAATCTTGTCATCTCCGAAGTCCACTACCACCCGGCACCGGCCAGCGCCACGGAGATCACCGCTGGCTATACCAACGATGACGATTTCGAGTTCATCGAGCTGCTCAACACCGGGGGGGCGACCATCGACCTGGTGAACTGCAGCTTCGACGCCGGGATCGATTTCAGCTTCGCTCTCAACTCGACCATCGCACCCGGCCAGCGGCTCGTCTTGGCGAAGAACCTCGCCGCATTCACCGAACGCTATGGCGGTGGAATCAACGTGGTTGGCGGCTACCCCGCAACCAGTCTCAACAACGACGGCGAACTCCTGCGCCTGCTCGATTGGAATGGCGTGCTGATCAGCGAGTTCACCTTCAACGACATCTGGTACAAACCTACCGATGGCGACGGCTACGCGCTCGAACTGCGCGATCCGGCGACGCCATTGGCACAACTCGGTGACAAGGCGAGCTGGGGGATCAGCTGCGATTTCCATGGCACGCCTGGCTATGCGAGCCCGGCCTTTGGGCAAGCGTTCGTCGTCTGGGTAGATGACCACTTCACCGAGCTCGAGCTCAATGACTCGAACATCAGCGGCGAGCTGGTGGATCTCGATAACGACGAGCTGAGCAACCTGCTCGAGTACGCCTTCAACCTCGATCCGAAGATTGAGAGTTCTGCTGGGGCACCGTCGGCGGCCGTCAGCGGCAACAAGCTTACGATTACCTTCGACCGTTGGAAAAAAGCGATCGATCTCATCTACACAGTCGAGGTGTCCGACGATCTCGATATTTGGAGCCAGGTGACCGGCGTGGTTGGAATTCCGATCGACAACGGCGACGGGACTGAAACCGTTACGATTACCGACACCGTGATGCTCGGGTCCGATAGAACCCGATTTATCCGCGTGAAGGTCATTTACAATTGAACGGCGATCACCCGTTCCCTATAGGTGGTCCTTGCGGCGCACGTCAGGATCGGAAGCGCAACCCGGCAGACACCGCGGTCAGAAAAGCAATTTCCTCGCAATGGGCGGAGAAAGTGGCATCCTTTCAATATGCGCATCCTCATCTGCCTGATCGCCGCCGTTCAGTTCGCCAACGCGGAGATCCCGTTCATCGATCTCGCCCACGAAACGAACCGCCATATCGTCGTCGATCGCGAACCTGGCCAGTATCTCGGCCACCCGACAACCTGCCTGCTCGACGATGGCAAAACCGTGCTCTGCGTCTACCCGAAGGGTCACGGCCGCGGCCCCATTATCTACAAGCGCAGCCCCGATGGCGGCAAAACGTGGTCCGAACGCCTGCCGACTCCAGCCAGCTGGGCGACTTCGAAAGAAACGCCTACACTGTTCCGCACCACCGATGCAGCGGGCAAGAAACGCATTATCATGTTCTCCGGCCTCTACCCGATCCGCATGGCGGTCAGCGAGGACGAAGGAGCGACCTGGGGCGAGCTCGAGCCCATCGGCGACTTCGGTGGCATCGTGGCGATGGGCTGCATGATCGAGGTCAAAGGCAAACCCGGCCACTACCGTGCGCTGTTCCACGACGACGGCCGCTTCATCCGTGAAGGCTCGAAGCGCGCCAAGCCGACCGTGATGACGCTATATAGCACGCTCTCGACCGATGGCGGGCTGACTTGGGCACAACCCGAGACGATCTTCGCTTCCTCGGAGATCCACCTCTGCGAGCCCGGCGCGGTGCGCTCACCAGACGGGCAGCAAGTCGCCGTCCTGCTACGCGAGAACGCCCGCAGAAAGAACTCGCACGTCATCTTTTCGAACGACGAGGGCGCGACCTGGACGGCGCCGAGCGAACTGCCGATCACGCTCACCGGCGACCGCCACACCGGCCAATACCTGCCAGACGGTCGCCTGTTCATCTCCTTCCGCTGCCGGACGCCGGGCGTGGAGAGACCAGAAGACAGTGTGTTGACGCAAGAGGGCGACTGGGCAGCATGGCTCGGTACCTATCAAGACATTACCGACAACAAGCCTGGCCAGTACATGATCCGCATCGCCGACAACAAGAAGGGTTGGGACACTACTTATCCGGGCGTCGAGATCCTACCCGACGGTCACATCTTGACCACCACCTACGGGCACTGGGAAGCTGGCGAGGAGCCTTACATCCTCAGCGTCCGCCTCACCGGCGAGGAACTCGATCGGCGTGCTTTGGTCACCAAGATCTGGGACAAGGCGCCGCACAACGCCTTCACCGATCTCGTCCGCTGGAACGACGCCTTCTACTGCACCTTCCGCGAAGGCAGCGGCCATGTGCCTGGCAAGAACGGCACCGATGGCAAGATCCGCGTGATTCGATCCATCGATGGCGACGCGTGGAGTTCTTTCGCTTTGCTAGAGCTGGAAGACATCGACCTGCGCGACCCGAAGCTCTCGGTGATGCCAGACGGCCGCCTCATGTGTCTGATTGGCGGTTCGGATTACGATGGCGACACCCTGCGTTCTCGCAAAACTCGGGTCGCATTCATCGGGGAGGGTGCGCGCGAGTTCGGTGCAATCATCCCGATCGAAATCGACCCGACAATCGCCACGCCGGAGGATTGGCTGTGGCGCGTCACTTGGCACGGCGACACCGGCTACGGCGTGACCTATCAGGCGAAGGGCAACGCATCGAAGGTGTACCTGCTCAGCACCAAGAATGGCATCCAGTATTCATTGGTGCATGCGTTGGACCTACCGGGCAGGCCAAACGAGGCCACTGTCCGCTTCGGCAACGACCATGAGATACGCCTCATTGTCCGCAATGACGATGGCAAACCACGCGGCCACTACGGCATCGCCAAACCACCCTACACCGACTTTACCTGGGCCGATACCGACCTCCGACTCGGCGGCCCCGAACTGATCCAAACGCCCGCGGGCAAATGGGTGCTTGCCACCCGCCGCTACAGCAACCCGACCAGCACCGTATTAGGCGTCCTCGGCGACGACGGCCACTTCGATCTGCGCCATGAGCTCCCCAGCGCGGGCGATACCAGCTACCCGGGCATGCTCATCCACGACGGGAAAGTCTGGGCCAGCTACTACGCCAGCCACGAGGGTCGGACTTCGATCTACCTTGCGCAGATCCCATTGGAGGATCTCGAGTAGTTCGTTAGCGATCGGCGACCTCGCGCTGCCACATTGGTGAAGCCGGCAGATCCTTCGGACGGCAGATGACGATTCCAGCGTGTTTTGAAGACCCCTTGAGGTAGTCGGTGATCGGCCGGTCGACAATCGTCTTGCGCCCCTTACTCCGATCTGAGGTAGCGTGGGTGAAGTAGGCTCTCCCCTTAATTTTCACGATCAGGCCGACGTGTGAGGTGTAGCCGAATTTCCAAGTTGTTGTGATCGCGCAGATATCGCCATCGCGCAGTTTACCCTCGATGGCGCGGACTTTGGACTTCGGGATGTGATAGACCGGAAGCCTTGACGCGCGCGCTTCGATCTTTCCCATCTCCGGCAGGAGCCCAGGATTATTTCTGAGATAGCGGTAGCTCTTCCAACTTACGGTCATCTCGCGGATCTCGCGCCGCAGGCGGACGGCACCGGGAAGGCTCGGTGTGATATTGGTCGCGTAGCCCCTCCGTTGGTTGTCGTGAAAGACTTCCTCGAGATGGTGCATCCGGCTCAAGTAGTTCCCGGTGCAGCGGCCACCCCGGTAGCGTTCGATCTCGATCATGTGGAGCATGTCCTCCGGCCGGTACGGGCCGGGCTTGTATCGCAACATGCGGGCGAAGGCCAAGGCGTTCTCGTAGAAAGTCCAGCAGTCCATGCCGGTGAAATCAACCACTGGATTCTCGACGCGATTGTCGATCTCCAATGAGTAGTTTTTGTATGGGATCCCGGTCATCGCCCGTGCGCTACGAACCGTCCTTTCCCCCAGCGGAAGCGAGCGCCAATTCTCACGTTCAGCCCTCGCCACTAGGGAATCGAATTTCGACAAGCCCTTGAAAACCGTCCTCATTGGAAGCCGCACCGGGCTCGGTGGAGTCACGGAATGCCGCTTTGCTGAAGTCGGGACGGTGATCGAAGCAGCGGAGGAGGCTAGCCGCGCTCCCGGTGATCCAGCGCAGCCCGAGAGGACTACGATCGCTGCGAGTATAGAGAATGTGGATGCCTGGGGGCTCATCAGGTGGGTAATCTACTTGATGTCGGCTGAATAGAAAGGGACGATGTTTGCCGGTAGGGTAGTCGTCTTGCCGCTACCGCCGAAGCCTGACGCACTCCTCACTCAGGCCTGGTGAGAAACTCCAGCAGGTCGGCCATCTGTTGCACGCTCAGACCTGATTCGAGCCCCTCTGGCATCGGCGAGTTGGGCAGCACTTGGATTTTGACGACCGTCTCGCGGACGATGCTTTGCTCGACACCTGCGGGGAGCAAGAGCTGGATCTGATCCTCGCCCTGGTCGGTGATTCTTCCCACCATACGTGCCCCATTTTTCAGCGTGATTTCTTGAATGGCAAACTGGGGTTGAATCTCGCGGGCGGGATCGATGAGGTTGCTTAGGATCGACTGCTTTCCCGAAGCCCGGAAAGAGGCGACGTCCGGGCCGTAGGCGAATCCGAGTTCGCCAGATCGGTGGCAGATCATGCAGCGCGCGGAGTAGATCTCTCTGCCCGTGCCAGCATCGCCTTTGAGCTCCAAGGCAGGACTATACTTTTCGAGCACTTCCAGCCGGCCATCAGTCGTCGCGGGAAAAACTTTATCCGCCAACTCGCGAATCTCCGCGTCATCATGGTTGCGCAATCGATCGACCGTTGCGCCATCCACCGCGCTAGCGGGAATCTTCTTTGCCTCGATCGCCTCGAGTAGAATTGGAACGCGCTCGGAGCCGGTCATAGCTGCGAGCGCGCGAACCTTTCCCCTAGGTGAAAAATCGTTCCAGCGATCGACGAAGCGTATCGCCCACAGCGGAGAACCGTCGTCGTAGGCGTGGCATCCTGCGATGGCCTCGAGGAT